>JSZA02000131.1 GCA_000785145.2 Candidatus Thiomargarita nelsonii | reverse complement strand
TAAGTTGATATGGAATGGAATTACACGAACGATTTATCCATAAGGAAATTGTAAAAGTTATTTATGGACAAGTCCTAAGAGTATATTTTTCTTGATCCAAATATTTGAGGCAAAAGATGGGATGTGCCTGCTGGGTTGAAACATGAAAATAATCATTGACTTGAATACCCGTTATGAGTTTAGCTCGTTTTTTCTTCTTGATTTTTCCCATGATTAGGTGACAACCTGCGTTTTAAAATAATCGCGCATCGCCTCAAATGATATTTCATGCCCTACCGGTGTATTTTTCCAAGGCGGTTCTTCATGAGTCATCTGGTATAACTTCCATGCTGAAAACTGACCAAATACCGTATAAACTTCATCCAATACCTCCCGTGTTTGTACACAGTAGATAGAAAAGTCCATATCGCCTGGTGGTGGAATAGCGCCCGCCCTTTTATAGGTATGGAACAAGACTGGCACCACGGGCCCATGTATCCAGGCTTCAAGTGCTTCAGGAAATAAGGGTTGATCAGATAAGGCTAAATTTATACCTTGAGCATAATAGACTAACTTTTGCAATTTCAGGTTTGATACCAAATCACCTGCGTCTTCATCGATTTGGGCAATAAAATATTTGGCAACATCATAACAATTTAACATGATTTTTCCTTTGAATACGCAAATCACCAGCAACCAGAGCGACAGGCGGCTCCATAAAGGCAAGTTTGCCCTGATAGTGATTTTACAAATCAGGCATTTTAACAGAAATCTAAAATTTCTTTCAATTTTTATATTAACTCAAAATTCAGGGAAAAATAGGCTAGTCGAATTTTGCTAGAGCCAGTTTGCTACTGGCTCCATAACATTTAAGTTTTTTATTTCCACCCAGCCCGATCCATCAATTTCATCGCCGCCGGATTCAAAGCACCCAGTTGAGACAAATTAAGCGTATCGGCTTTAAAATCACCCCAGCTTTTCAATAATGCACTGATTTCAACCCCTGATTTGACGGGATACTCAAAATTGGCTTGTGCATACCATTTTTGAGCCTCGGCACTGAGCAGATATTCAAGCAGTTTGATGGCATTTTCACGGTTTTTGCTCGCCTTAGTGATGCCAGCACCACTGAGATTGATATGCACACCTCTATCTTGCTGATTAGGCCAGAAGATGGCCATTTTCGTCGCCGCTGCTCGTTGTGCTCGACTTTTACCACTCAGCATTTTGCCCAGATAATAAGTATTGGCGATTGCTATTGAACATTGTCCAGCCGCCGCCGCTTTGATTTGATCTCTATCCCCGCCAGCCGGTGGGCGAGCAAAGTTCGCTACCAATCCTTTAACCCAAGCCTCTGTTTTTTCGACACCCTTTGCGGCAATCATAGATGCGACTAAGGATTGATTATAAATATTGGACGAGGAACGAATGCAAATCTGTCCTCGCCATTGTTTGTCGGCTAGGGCTTCAATCGTTTCAAGTTGCGCTGGTTTTACCTGATCTTTTACATACATCACCACTCGCGCACGCAACGATAAACCATACCAATAGCCTTCTGGATCGCGGTATTGTGGTTTTATCGCTTTTGTCAGGAGTTTGGAAGATACTGCTTGCAAAACGCCCGCTTTTTTAGCTCTATATAAACGTCCCGCATCGACGGTAATTAATAAATCCGCTGGCGAATTTCTGCCTTCACTTTGCAGGCGTTTTAACAAAGCATCTGCTTTACCAGTCACCAGATTGACTCGGATACCCGTTTCTTGGGTAAATTTATCCAATAGCGGTTTAATCAGTGCCTCTTTACGCGCCGAGTATAAATTGACTTCACTGGCTGCCACTTGGATGATAGAAGTCGCTATCAGTAGAACTGATACTTTCAATAAAGTACTTTTATACATATATATTCACCATTTACAAAAATTAAAAATTTTATCGACTATATTATTATGCAACTGTTATCTACGAAATTATTATATTGAGACTCATTCTCATTATCAAGTAAAATTTTAAAAATTTGTGTGAAGAAATCCCGTGTTCAAATCGAGAGGCTTGAAAATATGATATAGTGCATAAAAATATCTACATTTATAGACATGTCTATAAAAAATGTTATAGAAATTTAGCTTGACTTTTTTTGACTTTTGTTGTATAAAAAATGTCACAATGTTTGAAGTGGTTAGCCTTCCACGTCAAAAAAATGGTCAAACATTGGTTATGTTACCCTAAAAGTAACTCTAAGCTTCCATTAGGCGAAGGGATAATGGGTTGATACCTCCCTTATACACAGATGTGGCACTGGATACTCCATTTGTTGAATTGTCACGTTTGTCTATAAAATTGTTATCTGATAAACCCTGACTTAAATCACAATGAGGAAATACCATGTTAGTTTGTCATGGTGTCGTGAAAAAGAATGTCATTTTTATCCCTCATCAAGTTCAATTACTTGAAGGCATGACGGTTGAAGTGCGGATACCTTCATCATCTGAAAAGATCCAAATGTCATCCACAGAGGAACAATTCAAGCACAAATTACTTGAATTAGGTTTACTGACTGAAATTAAAAAACATATTTCTACAGTGCCTATTGGAGAACCGCCTTTAGCACAAATTCAAGGCAAACCGCTTTCTCAACTGATTATTGAGGAGCGTCGATAATGGCCACTTTTTATTGGGATACAAGTGCCCTAGTTAAACGTTACGCACAAGAAACCGGCACCGTTTGGGTACGAAATTTAACCAATCCGACTGTCAAGCATGATATTTATACTGTGCGAATCACTGGTGTTGAAATGATTGCAGCGTTATTTCGTAAAGTAAAGACCAGCCAGATTTCACAGCATGATGCTGATTTATTTGCTCATGACTTTAGATTAGATTGGCAACAACAATATCAAATAATAGAAGTGACGGTCAGTGTGAGTGAACTCGCTATGAACCTTGCTGAAAAACATGGCTTACGTGGATACGATTCAGTTCATTTAGCGGCCGCCTTGGTTATACAGGAGATGCGTCAAACAATGAATTTACCAGCCCTCACTTTTGTCTCGGCAGATGAAGAACAGAACCAAGCAGCAGTAAATGAAGGACTATTCATTGAGAATCCTAATCACTATATCTAATTATATAGAGCGAGATAATGTATCCAGCAACATCCCTAGAAAGGTCAGACGATGACCTTAGCCCTGAAAGGGCAGAATTGTTAACCATCCAGGGTGCTGCCCCTAGCCCCAAAGGGGCTAGGTTTTGGAACAAAACACAGATCAGGTTTGATGCCTTATGATTATAAATTTTCACCACCCCAGATTGCCCCTACAAACCATTATGTCATGAAAATTATACTTGATTAATGCCCATTTTCCGGCACATAAACAAATGATCCATCCGCCATCTTATAGGCAATGCCAGCACGTACTCCTTGCCCTTGCCCAATTTCGCCAGTCGATTGATATTTTTCAATTTCCTGACCTTTTTTGACAATGATTTCCATATTTTCCTCACCGGGGTTTTTAACGACAACCACATTTTCCGTGTTATATGGACTAAACGGATTATTGGCTATCGCAATCAGTAGGGCTGCTATGATGACTAAAAACACGTCAACGATATTAACCACCGATAGTATCGGATTATTGGATTCGTCTTCATCTTCAAGCAGATTCATGCGCTTTTCCTCCTTTTAATAGGGCTTCAAGATCCCGATATTCTGTCATTAACCAACGTTTTTTCACGCTGCTGATCCAATACGTCAGCGAGGCCGTGATTAAGCCAAAAATGACCGCCGTAAATGCAACAATCAGATTTTCACTGATTCCTTGCACATTACCAGCCGCTAGTGCTTTCAACGCGGGACCCATCGGAATCATCGTTGCTACCAATCCCAACATAGGGGCAATGCGCGTCACAATTCGCAGCACTTCCAACTGTTTAGCGGCCATTATTTCCAACTCTTCCAAAGTACAACTAGGATGTCGCAGATAATGACTGAGCAGCGGATAAGCTTTTAATCTCAATTTTTGAGAGGGCGCTTGTAAAGCCGCCCGGTAACTCTCTCGCTGATAACGTCTTTGTGGATATTGCGCTAGGAATCCGCCCAGTGCATAAAACGCATACAGGAACAATATAATAATGGTCAACAAGACGGGTATCAAAAATAGGTTAGATAATTCATACATATAAGTTTCAATCAACGCGACTTCCATCATTTTTCCTCGTTAGTTGTACGTGCAGACTCCCTGCGATTGTTGGTGATCGCTACAATTTTCCAAGATTTATCAATGAGCCTTAGCAGATAAACCTCTGAATAACGGTTGGATTTTATCTCAGAACCGGCTTTCCGCAATTGAGTCTGAATGCTCGCCCACACCATTGCCATGCCATCGTCCAGATGTACTTCCATGTTTTCAACTTTGCGCTCATAGAAGCGAGTCGAGGCGAAAAGAATCGCGGCTACGGTTTGCCAACGCTTAGCCAGATCGGCAACTTTACCGGGAGCGACGGCTTTGTCATAGATATGCGCCCGATAGAGATCGATCTTGACAGCGCCTTGGGCGAAAGTCGCTAACAGTGCGGGCGTATCCCGATTAGTGATGGCTTGATTCATTGCCTTCACCACGGCACGAACTGCATTAGCTGAATCTGCCTGTGCTTCGATGCCACTTACTAAGCCAAATATCAGCGTCAAAGACGCGAACAGGTGAGAGCGAAATGACGAGATAGACATAGATAGGTCTCCTATTTAGTTGCAAGTTAAGTACCTTCCCAAGAATTTTTATGTATTTTGGAGTCCAAAGCTTTAGCTTTGGAAACCCACGTCCAAAGCTAAAGCTTTGGACTCCAATATCTCCGATAATTCATGGTTCAGTACTTATTAGATGATGTTACGCTATTTAAACCCCAATTGACGCATATAACCGAGTGCCGTAATAAACAACAACAGCCAGAGCATCCATTGCCAGTTTTCATTCTTTTCTATATCCACTTTGACTTTTTCCAATTGTTGCCCTTGCACAGTTTTTTGGACTGGCATAGCAGCGGCTGGTTTGGGTTTGGCGATGGGCGCTTCTAAGCCGTAACCGCTGGCAAGTGTTTTCACATATTCAGGCAACGCCTTGTTTTGTGTGATAATGTCGTGACGCGCTACTAATTCACGATAAGTTTTCACCAGTTCGCGCACAACGGCTTCATCGGCTTGCCAGTAATCTTTTCGCACCGCCTCCAGCATACGTTCAACGACTTGTGCTAAGGCTTCTGCATTATTGCTTTCAAACCATTCACGCATGTTCAGATCGTATTTATCCTGAACGTACACTTCATAAAAAGCTTGCCATTGATCATCACGCACATTTTGCGGATCAACCACTTGCCATCCCCAGAAATTATTGACAGTATCCAATACTGATAAAGTGCCAGCATAGCCTTCTTTTTGCATTTCGGTAATCCAACGCGGATGCAGATAACGGGTACGCAGTTCCTTGGACAGAAAACGCCCCAATGTTTCAATCTTACCCTGTTTAGGATCGCGTAAATTGCTGATGTACATTTCTGGGCTACGTCCGTCGAGATGGCGCACTGCGAGTGATAGTCCCCCTAAATATTGAAAGGGATCATCCGAAGTCAGCAGTCCGTAAACATTGGATGAGCGCGAAAGTAAAGCAATATCGGTACCAGAAAGATTGCGGGCATAGAGGTTGACATCGGTCAGCTTTTCACCCCAGCGGCTTTCATCCGCTCCAAAAATATGCCCCATGCGATCCAGATACATTTCGGCGAGTCGGCTATCGTTGTCCCAAGTGTCTGAAGCTAAAGTGCCGGCTGCCAGCCCCGTGCCATAAGTGCCGCTGGCAGCGGAAAAAATACGCGCTGTGGAGAGATAATCAGCATCCGCGATGCCTTGTGCCTCTAATTCAGCTTTGAGGCGTTGAGTGTGGCGGTAGACAAAGTTATTTTCTTCCTTGAGTCGCGCTACTTTGTCGATGCCGGTGGCGATTAATTTCATTACGCCCGGAAAGGCATCACGATACAGGCCAGATGCTGATAACACCACATCCACGCGGGGTCTCTCCAGTTCCGCATAAGGGATGATTTCCGTGCCAATTACCCGTCCGTTTTTCGCCCAGACGGGACGCACGCCCATCGCATAGAGTGCCTGAGATTCCAGTACACCGTAATGGCGCATGGTTTCTATCGACCATAGCGAAAAGGCCATTTTGTCTGGATAACGACCGTGTCGCTTTTGATGATCTTGGATCATACTCTCGACCAGTGTACGCCCCGCTTCCCAAGCTGCCTGGGTCGGTACGCGGGAAGGGTCAAAACCATAGAGGTTGCGTCCCGTCGGCAGGGAGTCATTGTTGCGGATTGGATCTCCGCCCGTTGAGGGTGATATATAACGCCCTGCCAGTGCAGCAAGCAGATTGCTCATTTCTAGGTTGCCGACAATACGCTTATGAATATCCCGCGCTTTTTCCAGAAAAGGAGTCAACGCCTCTGGGACTTCATCGTTAAAGTCTTTAGCTTCGATAACATACTCTTTAATTAAGTTAAAACCAGGTAATGATTCCAAGTCAACACTTTCGACATCATGCGTATGTGGGGATAATGTGAACTCCTTAGTTGTCCGCTGTGTGCCATCTTGCTCAAAAGCAACGATTACTTTAGCTTTAAACGCTTTACCCATGAGCCATGAACTATCAATATTGCTAGGTAATATAAAGTAGTTAGTTTTTCCGTTTCTATTATTGGGTTTACCTTCTTCGTCTTCGTTTTGATTCTTATTGCGAACTGCAAGCTGTAATTGTTTACCGCCTTTATCTACAAATGTCACCGTTGGTGAGGCAGAAAGTGGTAGTTCAATAGGGAATTTGAATTCGGCATCCTTTGCTATCCAGAGTTCAAGATCGCCCTTGTCATCGTGGAGTTTCAGTTCCACATAGCCTTTACCTTGAAGCGGCACTACTATTCCATTATGCTTTTGGTCTTCCAAACTAAAGTTTGGACTCCTATTTTCTGAAATAAAATCAGGGCCGAGAATTTGTAGCAGGGTAGTGATCAACAGGCGAGTTTCCGGCACTTGTCCCCAAGTGTGTAAGCCCAATGGTTGATTTTCTGTACTCAATTCATGCATATAATCATGCAACTCTGCCATAAAGTCATCGAAATATGCGTCCGCTTTCTCCTTATCCCAGTCCATGTCTTTTAGCAGACTTAAATTTTGGGTGATGTCAAGCAGGCGTTGCTTGGTACGTTCCCGGACTAAACCTTGATCCAATTCATTATATTGGTGCATGAGTTCATGGACTTCACTCAATTCTCGATACAATCCACTGGGGGCAAATGGCGGAGTGCTATGGCTGATGGTGACGGCGCGTCCGCGACGCTTGGCTTGTAGTGCTTCGCCCACGTCATCGACAATGTAGGGATAGATCACGGGTACATCACCTGCTGTCAAGTTGCCCGGATCAAAAGCCCACAATCCTCGCTCTTTGCCGGGCAACCATTCGTGACTGCCATGAGTACCTAAATGCACTAGGGCATCAGCACCAAATTCTTGACGCAGATGGAGGTACACTGCCAGATAATAGTGATTGACTGCCACACTTTTGCTGTGATAGATGGATTTTTATCGTTCATTTTTATTGCCACGCGGCGGTTGTGGTAAGACGCGCAGATTGCCAGAACGTAACATGGGGATGACAAACTGAGGCTCGCCGTCAATTTCAGCCACCATGAAATGTTCTTCAGGTTGCCCCCAACTTTTGATGATGGGTGCCGTGCTGGGTAAGGTGTCAAACCAAGTACGGTAACGGCGCACGGGCATGGTTTCGGCTAATCCTTGTTCTACCAATTCAGCGGGCGACATTTCGCGGTAAAGTGGGCGTTGCATCTCAGCCACTGCATCAATGAATCCTTGTTCTTTGAGTTCATCGGCTTGATAGCCCTTGGCACGCAGGGCGGCGAAAATCGTTTCTAAGCTACGCGGTATGTTAAGAAACGAGGCACTGGCGTTGCGTTCCCCCGGGGGATAGTTGTAGTAAAGAATGGCAACCGCTCCTAAAAATCTACTATTATCTACTATTAGATAGTGAAATATAGTCAGATCACGTTGGCCAAGCAGTATTGCCTAACGATTCGTGTGCCGGGATCACACCGGACAAAGTTCGAGAGAAGGAGGCCCCTCCGTCCCAACCAAAGGCCCCTGCGTTTGGCTGGATCGGTCCGTCAAGATTGCCGCCCGAACTGGTGTTACATACACCACTGATTTTAATTTTCTGGACACACGCCGCCAGAATGACCACACATGCTTCCCCCGATTCCTCACGGGTAGAGGGAAGGTGACATGGCCACCCTTATTGTTTGGGATGAGAACCTCATCTTGACAACTAGACGGAGCACGTTCAGAAAACCGACATAACCGCCGCGCTATAACCAACGCAGCAGCATGATGAACAGTAAATCCATATTTACTAGCATATTTAACTCTTCCGATTACCGAAGTAAACGCTGGATTAACTTTATAAAGTCTGACTCCATGCCTATAGGCTCTTGATTCTAAAAATGATCGGAACTTGCTGTAGACAAAAGAACTTAACATCCTAGCATGACGATTTGAACTATTTTCCCTTAATAGGCTCTTTTTCTGTGAAAAATCTAAATCCTCAATAACAATCGGTTTTAGAGTCTTTTCGGAACGTTCGACAATCACTTTGACTGCTTCACCAATGAGAGCTTCTGTCTGACCTTTCGATTTGCCATAAGTATTAAGTGGTATGGTTTCTGTCTCAATAGGGTTGCCAAATCGGTCAGTTTCAACTAAAGCAATGTGATTGGCGTTTAAATCTATACCTATTGTACCTATATGTTTCAAGGTTTTAATGCTCACGATAGGTCTCGCAGTACTAACAAAAACTCGCCAGCCTTTTTTGTCACGCAAGAACCTGTAGGTAATAGCTCTACCATAATGTTTGCTCTGAGCATTTTTGATATTTTTCAGAAAACGACGTGTTTCATTATCGTTTAAAGCCGCCTCAATAACGTCTTGACCGTATTCAAATTTAACCGCCTGAATAGAAACATATTTTCCATGCTTAGGAACTAAAGCATCCGGCATCCGTACTCGCAAAGTTAGTGTGCCATCAGAGCCGCGTGTTGCTACACAAAGTTGATTTCCAGCCGTTTCATCTTTTGAGCCGACTAGAATAAACTGATTACTACGTGCTTTTTGCCAATCGGACTTCCATTGCTCAAAGTTTTCGTAACCATTAGCTTTCAAATTAAATTGTGCGTTAAACAATTTTTTTGAACCAAAACAAATACGAACACGCCCGGTGGCTTTATCAGATTTTAGTTGTTCAAGGCGTTTTTCTAGCCGTGCTAAACGACGTTTCTTTTGATGTATTTTATTCAAGTGTTTTTGACGCTGGCTAGGTTCTACCTCTTTTTTGGACAATTTTTCAATCGTTTTTCTGGCTTTATCAACTCGTTCTTGGTTCTCTTTGATATAACGATCAAGATTAGACACGTAGGATGAAACCTTGCCTTTCAAAGTAAAATTAATAGAATTAAAATGCCTGGCTAAAATTCCAAAAAATGATAAGAAAAAAGATTTAATCTGATTAAAAATCAACCCAGAGAATGAGTCCACCTTCTGCATTTGTGCAAAGAGTTTACGCTCGGCCTGCGAAAGCAAGTCAGCGCAATCATTTAACGCGGCTATTTGTGCTTCTGGCAATTTTCCTAGACGAGTTTGATAAGTATAGATGCCTTCGCAAATCCTACCCGATTTCTCTCTGTTTTTTTTACTCATAATTTATAATTTATAATTTTATTTTGTTAATAATTTAGCTGTCAACTTTTAACTTACAATTATCTCAAACCACAATAAAAAATACAACCCCCTAATTGGCTGAGCCAATATCAGATAATCTGACAGACTATAAGATAGTAATAATCAACACTGTTATTAACCCGTTTTTCGCGGTTGGGCAAGCGACGCAGATGTGCAAGGCGTACCGCTTTAGCCACCAATAGTTTGATTTGGGCTTCAATGGGTGATACTCCATCAACCCCTACAGTGATTGGGTCGCTGACGCCCGCGATTTCCGAAAAGGTAAAATAAAAAGGGATAAAATTCGCGGGAATGCCACCTACATCTTGTCGCCATTCATCTTCAGTACCCGGATAGTTCAAAGTCTGGATGACGGGTACGCCTAAACGTTCAAATTCTGCACGACGTTTTTCTGCCCAGTGGATGACCCGCGTATTAATCAAAACATCAATAATTGGTTTGTTGTTGTGTTGCAACCAGTTGACATAATCCGGTGCTTTTTTGCCATTACTGAAATAAAAAGCCAGTGGGATTTCATCGCGTAGCTCAATTTGACGAATCATAGCATCAGCAATTTGGGTTAAATCACTGGACAAAATGTCTTGATGCAAGCTAATGCCGATGATAGCCTTAGTTCGTACTAAACCGCGTGTTGCTTGCCAATCAAGATATTCATCCAGCTTGGCAAATATTCGTCCGCTATAATCGGGATGATAAATCCCCAGTTCGGGATATTGAATTGGGGCTTTGACTTGAGTGCCACCCAGCGCGAAAATATCGTGGCTTATATAAGCCAACAAACGACGGAAATTTTCTTGACCACCATGCCAATAATAATCGTGTAAGCGTTGGGCTTGCTCGGCACTCAGCCCCGCTCGTAGGCTCTCACCTTGCGGCCAACGGATGGCCAAAAAGCGCGTTTGTGCAGACAAGGCTGCCACTTGAGGCGCAAAATGGGCAAAGCGTCTTTTAGCCTCATTCGCATTAACGGAGTCAAACACTACCAAGTCTGCTTGCCCCACGATATCGGATAGGGGTGTATCTTTTGGCAAATCGCGCAAGTGCTTGTAGTCTAGGGTGATGTCGGTTGCCATTGCTTTTAGGTTGCGTAGTTTGGCTTCGGACACATGATCGGTAGCGATAAATAGTACATGCGCTGGCTCTGGGAGAGCCATGCTGCTTGAGCTATATAATAAAATTAGTAGTAGTCTTGTGAATTTTGTCATTTTTCTCATTAGCCTGTTTGAAGATTTACCCAGACCTCAGAGGTCTTGGCACAGGGTTGGTATCATAATCGAAATAGCAATCATTATCAACCAGTATTTTATTTAATATAAAATAAACAGTTGATTTATTTACCTCTGCTAAAGATTTTTCCTATCGTCAAAATGAAATATTTAATTAAAAGTTGAACATCGCGTTAATATATATTAGAGTTGTCCCTAAATCAGGAGACTCGCCAAGCTGCTAAAGTGATTCGTGCCTTTAAAAATCAGTGGAATACTTGGGCAAAGCAGTTTCCTTGTGATGAATATCAAGGTAAAAGTTTGGCTGAATTATGCCAGTTAAAAGATTGTCCAAATTTAACGGTGACTTTACCTAAAAAAGCCAAAGTCAATGATACCGTGCATTATGTTGATTTGCTTGAAGGTTATGAAACCGAAAAGGTGATTTATCGTTTTGCACCGCCTGATAAGCCACAAAGATGAATTTGTTTGAGGTGTGCCAACGATATTTTATCAGGAAAATTAGCCATTGATGTGGCGGGGCAAATTGTGTTTATTGGGGTTTTTATAATTTGCATCACGGTATAGAATTTGTGATACCATATTGTGGATTTTTTTTGTAAAATATTGAGTGATATTAGGATATTATGAAACTACAACAACTAGAATTAACCGATTTTCGTCCTTTTAAAAGCTTAAATATCCCGTTTGGAGAACAATTAACGGTTTTAGTCGGTATTAATGGGGCTGGTAAAACCAGCATTTTAGAGGCTTTAGCCATTATGTTATCACGATTGTTTAGTCGAATTCGTTCTACTAAAGGTACTGGACAATTTTTTACCGATTCTGATATACGAAAAGGGGCGAGTGAAACCGCTAATTCAATTGAAATTGAATTTTATCAAAAGTCGCTTTCATGGAAAGTGGTGAAAACTAAACGCGGCAGAAAAAAGCAGGCTATTACAAATATGACTGCTATCAAATATATTGTTGAACAAATACATGAATCTTTTGAACAAAATGATAAAAATAGTGTTCCTTTAGCTGTTTTTTATGGTGTCAATCGCGCCGTATTAGCTGTTCCTTTACGCACTAAACACCATTTTGAGCAGTTTTCTGCTTTTGAGCAAGCCTTAACTGGTGGGCGCAATGATTTTCGTCGTTTTTTTGAATGGTATCGTGGGCGTGAAGATTTTGAAAATGAACAAAAACTTTATCCCTTTGATCCAAGTGTTGGCGACAATTTGCAATATCAAGAACCACAGCTTCAAGCTGTTAGAAAAGCGATTCTAGCTTTAACAGGTTTCTCGAATATTAGAGTAAGACGTTCCCCATTGCGAATGGAAGTTAAAAAAGCTAAGCAACATTTTGATGTCAACCAGTTGTCGGATGGGGAAAAATGTTTATTGGCATTGGCTGGAGATTTAGCACATAGGTTAGCAATTGCTAACCCTGATCTAAGCGATCCGCTTGAGGGACAAGCAATTGTGTTGATTGATGAAATTGAGTTACATTTACACCCAGAATGGCAGCATAGAGTCATTCCGAAATTGCTTGAAACCTTTCCAAATTGTCAGTTTATCTTAACAACCCATTCACCACTGGTACTCTCGCATGTGCGTTGCCAGAATATTTGGTGTTTGGTTCAAAATGATCAAGGCTTGGAGGCAGTGCAGCCAGATGGTACTTATGGACAAGATTCCAATTTTTTACTTAAAACTTTGATGGGTTCCAGCTATCGCCCCAAAGATATTGATAAGAAAATACATAAGCTTTTTCAACTTATTCGTCAAGACACAACAGAGGCACGGGAACTTTTAATTCAATTGCAATCTGAAATCCAAGGTGAATCGCCTGAACTTGTTCGTGCCGAGGTATTGCTTCATCGCAGAGAACTTATGAACCAATGAAATATATTGATAAAGGCACAGAGCCGAGTTTTTTCACGGAGTGGAAAAACCAAGACAAAATGTACCAACGAGGACGTCCAAACTGGAAACGACTGGATTCTACAAGTAAAAAACGACTACACAAAGCTTTAATCAAAGAACAAGGTGCTATATGTTGTTATTGCGGAACTAGGATTAGGGTAAATGAAAGTCATATAGAACATTTTCGCCCTCAAAAACAATATCCAGAGTTAAAGCTTGAATACAATAATTTACTTTGCTCTTGCCAATTTGAACTTCAAAAAACTGAACCCAGGCATTGCGGCAATGCTAAAGGCAGTTGGTTTGATGAAAATCTGACAATTTCTCCACTTGATCGATGCTGTGAATCTCGCTTTGAGTATTTAGAAAATGGCAGTGTACAAGGCTCTAATAATGATGAGGCTGCCAAACAAACCATTAAACACTTATATTTGGACATTAATAAACTTCGTGAACTGAGACAAGCCGCTATTTTTGCCGCACTAGAAGATATTGATATTTTGGATGAAAAAATGATCCAAGAACAAATAGCGTTTTATTCTCAACGCAATTCTAGCGATCAATTGATACCCTTTTGTTCCGCCATTATCGGCGTACTATCAAGTTTACTGAACTGAATCTATTGAATTTGGAAAATATCTTAATTGTTGAAAGCGAAAATGATCAATATTTCATAGAATCGCTAAAGGCGTACTTGAATATTTCTGATGTGGAAATTGATACGCCTATTAAGCAAAAACCTTAAATAACTACACGGATTGTATGTAAGAATGGATAAGGCAAAAATCAACCAGAACGGGGTTTTTATCCTTTCTTAAATACAATCCGTGTAGTTAATTATATCGGAACCCTGATTAAAAAAATTAAAAATTCGCTTCTAACCCCACATAGAAAAACCGTCCTCGTTCTTCATAGCCAAAAAAATCAGATTCTTCAGCTAAGTACACATCGCTAATATTTTCAACTCCGCCTCTCAATGTCAGAGAATCCGTCAAGCTCTGACGCACACTAAAATGCCATAAGGTGTAAGCGGGCAAATCAAGCTGATTACTCAGGTCATATTCGATCTGGGCGCCATTGTATTCGGTACGCAAAGTGGCCGAAAATCCATGATTATGATATGCCAATCGAAAATTCGCTAAATGGCGTGGTCTTGAAGCGATTCGCTGATCTTTGGTGAGGTTTATGGCCTCTAAGTAGGTATAATTTAAGGCGATGTCAAAACCATAAGGTAGGGACAGCTTTAATTCGCTCTCAACGCCTTGGGTGCGGGCTTCCTCTACATTGACATACAGAAATTCACGCCCCAAGCGCTCGGCACAATTGGTGATGCACTGAGTATCAATGAGATCCTCAATGTTATTCTGGAAAAGCGTGGTTTTCGCTGTCAGCGATTTGCTATGGTATCCTAAACTTATTTCATAGTTGTCACTGCTTTCTGGTTGAAGTGCCGCATTGCCAAAAAAGGAATGAAATCCAATAAATTGATATTCAGGTGAGATTTGTTTTAAGGTCGGCGCTTTAAATCCATGTCCATAACCACCTTTGAGTGTCAAACTCTTAGTGAGATGATAAACCAAGTAGGCACGGGGACTGGTTTCGTTTCCAAAAAATTCATGCTTATCAAGACGTGCGCCCAGCGTTAAGAACAATTTGTCAGTTAAGTCAATTTCATCTTGTGCAAATAGGGCTTTATGGGTGGCATTTTCTTCATCATTAATCAGGGCACCGTGTTTGAGTGTCTCAATCCGGTACTCTATCCCGCTAGTGAGCAAGTGGCTCTCTCCTAATGGAAAACTGATATGCCCGTCAAACACTTCATCAATCAGTTCTTGCGGACTGGTGGGCGTAACGCCTTGGGTGGTGAAATTTTCTACGTTGAAATTGGAACGGTACAGGCTCGCTTGGGTATCGAGTTCGCCGAATTGGCCTCGATGTTCCAGAGAAATATGTGTGCGTTCCATTTGATATGTGCTTTCATGTAGCACCGGGCTTTTCCCACGGCTGCGTGCATCACGCGGGCGCTCTTCATCCACATAAGAGAGAAATAGTTCTAAAGTCTGCTGTTTAACTGGCACAAAAGATAGCTTTAAGGTACCCGATTTTATCTCTTTTCCTTCAAATTCAGAAACTTGTTCGTCTGATTTGAGTGGCGTTTTCTCTTGTTTACTCAATTCTCCGGTCAGGCTAAGGGCAAATTTGTCACCCAATGGTCCATTGGTATAAAAGTTGGCTTTATATTCTTCGCCACCCCGACTATCCTCTCTCAGTCCCGTGAACAAGCTGATTGAACTATGCCATTTGTCGCCAATCGGTTTGGTAATAATATTTATCACGCCGCCCAAGGCTTCTGAGCCATATAATGTAGATAACGGTCCACGTACAATCTCAATGCGTTCAATCGCTTCCATGGGTAGCCAGCTATATTGAAAGTCAGAATGACCAACGACATCATCAGTGCCATTGATACGTTTTCCATCGACCAAAATCAGTGAATGTTGACTTTCCATGCCGCGTATCATTATCACTTTTCTGGAGCCGACTCCTCGACCAAATAGATTGATGCCGGTGGATTCCCGAATCGCATCCATAATATCCCGCACTGGGGCGTTTTTTAAATCCTCTTGGGTAATGACCGTCATGGCGGCAGGGGCATCTTCCAGTTGTTGCTCGGTTCGAGTGGCAGTGACTACAATCGGTGCTAACACTTCTTCTGCCATGACTGATGGTGCCCCATTAAATAATGTGGCACACGCCAGTATAAGCCGTTTCAATTGCTTCATAGCTTTTACCTCTTGAGTGATCATACAAATAATATATGTGCCCGAAAAAACTTGGATGCCCATTGCACCTATAAAGGCCAAATTATCTTCGACTACCAGCCATTGTGGTGGCAAAAAAAATCCAATGGCAATAAATTGCACTAACAATAGGAATAGCAAGCCGACACGGGCAGGGTGTGCCAATAAGCCATCCAGATCATCAAGTCCCCAGCTTGTGAAGATGACAACAAAAACAACAGCCGCTATACCTGAAATGGTTATTTGAGTTGTTATGGAATGAAACATCTGAACAACCTCATAAGCAAACCCATATTTATCTAAACAACGAACTAATTTTGGTTTTGCATATTAATATAAATGAAAATGATTTTCAATAACTATTTTGCAGGGAGCGGCGATTATTCTATAAGTACATGAACGATATAAATTAAAATAAATTTATATACTTATAAATTTTATAAATGAGATATTGGAGTCCAAAGCTTTAGCTTTGGACTCCAAAATACCTAAAAATTAGCTTCGCTGACTTCGTCTCATGGTTTGGTACTTATAACATCCTTGTCGTTTTTCTTAATTCGCGGTTTCATCAGATAAACACGGCTTTCCATGCGAGCACCCGTACTCAGATAGGTATGGAGATCGTGGGCAAAACCCTCTAGTTTGTTCAAAAAGGCTCGATTGCCACGCACTAAGGCGTTATAAGCGAGTACCGCCGGTATCGCCACGGCTAATCCAAGTGCTGTCATAATCAAAGCCTCTCCCACTGGGGCTGCCACCGTATTCAAAGCCGCACTCCCCTTCGCACTGATTGTGACAAGTGCATCATAGATTCCTAATACTGTACCAAATAATCCAATAAAGGGGGCGGTGCTTCCTACTGTCGCTAAAATAGTTAAGCCTGAATCTAATTGGGCTCTTTCTTCGTTCAGGGCGCGGCGCAGGTGACGCATAAGAAATAATGTCAAGACTTTGTTGGATCGCCAGTGCGTGACTCCCAGTTGGATTGTTTTAGTTATTATGAGATACCACGATAGTATCGACATAAAGAGTCGTATAAAAATAACAGACAATGAGATGATATTGAGATGTTCTAAAAACGCTGCCAACCCATAAGGGTTATGTAATAAATCCATCATTTAATCCTTTCAATTCAATTTAAAAACAATAGGAACAATAACCCAACCTGTGACGGTTTTTCCATTTTTTCTGGCAGGAACAAAACGCCATTTGCTAACCGCTTGACGGGCGGCTTTATTCAGTCTTCTGAATCCGCTTTATTTTTTAAGTTGTACGGTTGCGGCTCTGCCGGTTTTAGTCACTTTCACTCGTAGCAAAACCTTTCCTTCTTCGCCTCTACGCCTTGAAATTCTTGGATAAGGTGGATATGAATTGTGTAAATAAGCGGCTTTGTATGAGGCTCTCTTCGTTACGCCGCCGCTATTTTTTCTTTGCCCACGCGATGAACGGGCAGCTGTTGAACCTTTTGTCGCTGATTCTTGAGGCGTGGCACTCACTTTTTGATGGATAGCCTTTAGTGAGTTAGCGACTTTTTTAACCTTTACCCGTTTAGGTTTTGGTTTAGCAACGGGCTCTTTTTTGGGGGCGACAGGGAGTGCTTTAACTGCTGCTGGTGGTGGTGGCTTGGGTGGGGTAATAAGACTGATCATTATTGGTTTTGGCGGTTGTACAACACGGGGCTGCTGCTGCACCACTTGCCACAACACCAGCGCATGTAGTGCTAATACAATCAATAATGCCAGTAAAGGTTTAATCGCTTGTGCAATATAATTCATTTTTTTTTAAGACTTACTCCGGTTCAGTAACAAACCCCATACGAGTAATCCCCGCATTTTGCGCCGCTGACATTATCGAGGC
>JSZA02000008.1 GCA_000785145.2 Candidatus Thiomargarita nelsonii | reverse complement strand
GCCTCGTCCAAAATCAATTTTGGACTCCTGAGTTTGGAGTCCAAGATTTATCTTGGGCGCCTCGTCCAAAATCAATTTTGGACTCCTGAGTTTGGAGTCCAAGATTTATCTTGGGTGCCTCGTCCAAAATCAATTTTGGACTCCTGAGTTTGGAGTCCAAGATTTATCTTGGGCGCCTCGTCCAAAATCAATTTTGGACTCCTGAGTTTGGAGTCCAAGATTTATCTTGGATGTCCAAAATAAACTTGTGTCGGCTCGATGAGCGCAGAGCGTGGGAACGAGAAATCCCTGTAGTTAAGGTTTTGACTTATCCCTGCTAATAACTAATCCCTGTAGTTAATGTTTTTATTTATCAGTAACAGAAATCAGTTTGTCATAGATCAGATTTTTACTTTCATAAGGGGGCGGAAAGACCCAGGTACCCACAACACTGCCAGTAAAGAGTTCGCCAGTATGGGGGCTAACGGCCATAGTATGCTGGCCAATCCTGGGCAGGTTATTAGAAATATCTTCCCAGTTCTCGCCACCGTCAATAGATCGCCAAATGGCAGAACGACCACTGGCGAACATGCCAGCATAGATGACTTCGGGATGATTGGGATCTATGGCGATGCTTCTAACGAAATTACCCACTTCAACTCCGCCCGCCTGCGCTAACACGCCTGTGCTGTACCAGTTCAAACCGTCAAAAATGGCCAGATCACCTTTTTCGTCAATGCTGTAAATCAGATCAGGGTCCACCGGGTCCACCGCAAAGGTTGGAATCCGATCAAGTTGCTTGAATTGCCAGCCAGGCGCTGTGTACAAGCGCCATGTTTTTCCTCTATCGTCGGAACGGAAAATCTGTAGCATATAACCGTTCATGGCATAAACCGTATCCGGCTGGGAGAGGCACATCCCTAGAATCTTAGGAGCCGGGCCGAAGCTACCGAAATCGATATCTACAAAGGTTCGGCCAGCATCATGGGATATCTTATTGCCAGCATAAACCACCTTAGGTGCCTTGGGATGAAAGGCCACAAATTCATTCATTTCATATAAATCTCGGTAGTTCTCGCCCTCTTTGCGCTTTTGCACCAATTCCCATGTACGGCCACTGTCTTCAGAACGCATCAGGACTGTTAGAAAATAGCGACCAATGGAGGCGACAACTACCTGGGAGCCGGGGATGGGTTGGAAACTGCCGGAATTTGTGCCCACCCAGGGGATCAGCCTGGTTGTCTTGGCATTGTCAATGAAGCTAGTGTACCAGTCCCAGGCATGCTTGTTTCGCCAAACAAAATAGTCGGAGCCGGTGGTGGTTAGGGTCATGCCCACGTCAAGGTTGAAAAACGCCATCCTTTGCGAATCGAATGCATCAAAGGCGAGGGCCGTATTATACCAGGCCCAGGCATATCCGGTGAATAGGCTGGCACTTTCCTTGAAAGTCTTGCCGCCATCTGTGGTCTTCCAAAGAGTCGCCTGGGAATAGGCGACAGCCTCGTCCGGATTATTAGGATTGCCAACGATTCCCGTCAGTTCTCCCGATAGAGCTGTTTTCCAGTCCCTGCTCAGACCAGGTGTGGGATAAACCTTCATATCATCCCAACGATCTTTCCAAGTAAGTCCGCCATCATGACTGACTATGCTATGGGTATAATTTCCACTAAGATAAAGAACCTCTGGGTGGCCAGGATTCATAAAGACTCGGGCAGCGTCATAAGATTTTAATTGAGAGAAGGTGGCGCCACCATCCAGGGAGCGGTAGAGTCCTTTGCCCATTTTTTGCACTCCCCAGGAGACCTTTTCTTTCTCAAAGAGGGTGACATAGATCATTTTAGGATTTTGGGGATTGATGGCAATGGAGCTGATTCCTTGTTTTTCAGAGAATTGACCCAAAGGCTTCAAATTTTTTCCCCCGGCATGACTGATAAACAGTCCACGGTTTGAGGCCAAGTAAATAGTTTTGCTATTAGTGGGATGGGGTTGGATGGCGTAAACGGTGGAGTGGCCTGGGAGTTTGCTCATTGATGTCCAGGTGATTCCCATATCTTCAGAGCGATAGAGTCCGCCATCATCAGTCTCCTTGGCATCAGGCTGGCTGGCAGGAAAGGCGGCATACCAGCGTTTGGCACCGCCAGGCGTGATAGTCGTTGGATCATAAGCGATGTTATGGCGATAGATGCGGTGGTGGCTGACAGAAAAATTAGTCGAAACTGGCAGGACAAATTCCCAGTCATCGCCACCATTGCTTGAGCGGTATAAGCCTTGATATTTTTTACCCAGGAGATTCCAGTTGTTATCGCTGATCAGAAAAAGGGTTTTTGGCGCAACAGGGTCCACTTCGAGTGATTGCCCCTTATTGACCCACAAGCCCCTGTCAAGGGTTTTTTCCCATGTCTCGCCACTATTTCTACTGCGCCATACGCCTGCAACATCTTGGGAAAAATAGATGAATTCGGGGTGCTTGAGACAACGGGTGATACTGTGCGGGTGCTGTTCAGCCTCTCCGCCAGGTTTGCCCTGCTGAAATTCCTCTTTTGAGCGGACAGGCATGACCCGCCATTCAGCAGGACGTGTCGATCTAGGGAGCGTCAGAGCAGGACGTGTCGATCTAAAGCTCGTCAGAGCAGGACCGTTAGGCAGAGTGGTCTTCTTTTGTGTCTGTGTCTGTTTTTTGACATATACTGTCGGTATATTCTGTGCTTTGAAAATAGCTTGAACTTGTTGAGGATTTAGGGCGCTATTGTAGATACGAATGTCATCCAGCAATCCCTGCAAGTTCGATCCACCAGCCGGTGGTTCAGCACCAATGTTGGTGGGATGATTACCCAGTTCCAGTTTTCCGCTGACAATTTTCTGCTTTTCTTCCTTGCCATTGACATAAAGTATGTATTTACCATTTTGGTAAGTGATGGCGACATGATACCAACGCTTTTCCGCCAATTTTGTTTTGGATAAGAGATAATGGGTTTGGGTGCCTTGGGTGGTGCGTACAGCGGTGCGGATATGGTTGGCTGCCAATTGTAGCATGAACGGATATACATATTTACCCCGTTGAATCAGGGTCTGATAATAGTTCTTGCTTTTTTCAAAGTTGAGCCACAAAGACACTGTGAATTTTGAGCCAATATTTAAGCTGTCGTTTCCCAAAGCCACATAGTCGTTTTTGCCATCGAAAAAAAGAGCGCCGTCAATTAGTCCCCCAGTGCTCCAGGTTGGCGAGCCAACCAAGGTGCCATTATTTTTTTTTGCGGCGGAATCGAGCGCGACGGTGCCACTGGATTCATCGAATCGCCAATGACCAACCAGAGTTTTGGGGGAAATCTTTTGAATATTGGGTTTGTCCGATTTTCCTTTCGTGGTAGGACTACAAGCACTGAGTATGATACTTAAGGCTATTGCTAATACAGATATTGTGAAATGACGTTTGTTTGGCGCCTTTCTCATGATAATTATTCCGATAGTAAACATAAACATTAATGATACCTCATCTACAAACACAAAGTCATCCTAATACTTGGCATCTTAAACAAGCAATACGCCATCTAAAAGCAGGCGGTATTATCGCCTATCCCACCGAAGCCGTGATGGGGCTTGGCTGCTCACCAGCTAATAAAAAAGCGGTCGCGCGTTTGTTGGCACTCAAACAACGCCCTTGGCAAAAAGGCTTAATTTTAGTCGCGGCTGACTATGCACAACTTGAGCCCTTTCTTGAGCCATTAACGCCAAGTCTAGAAAAAAGAATATTTGCCGTGTGGCCAGGACCCGTGACGTGGTTATTGCCGGCGAAACCAACAGTGCCATACTGGTTACGTGGACAATCCAGCAAACTCGCGGTGCGAGTGACAGCACATCCCCAAACCGTTGCCTTATGTCAACACTGGGGAAGTGCCTTAGTCTCTACCAGTGCCAATATCAGCGGCCAAGCAGCACCTAAAACAGCCTTAAAAGTGCGGCGTAGTTTTGGACAATCAATTGATTACATTTTGCCCGGTGCCGTCGGCGGGCGACAAAATCCTAGCGAAATTCGTGACGCTTTTACTAATACAGTATTGCGTTTTTAGACGGAACAAGGAAATTTTTTCATGTCATACATCGAACCTGTTAAAAATTATTTATTAGAATTACAAAACCGCATTTCTACGGCTATAGCCAAGGAGGATGCAGGATGCCAATTTCACGAAGACGAATGGCAACGTCAGGAGGGGGGGGGTGGTCGATCTCGTGTACTGACTAATGGTCTTGTTTTTGAACAAGCTGGGATTAATTTTTCTCACGTTTACGGCACAAAACTGCCCGCCTCTGCAACAGCACAACGTCCAGAATTAGCAGGATGCGCTTTTCAAGCAATGGGCGTTTCTTTAGTCATACATCCACTCAACCCTTATGTACCGACTTCTCATGCCAACATACGCTTTTTTATGGCCGAAAAACCAGATAATCCCCCAATCTGGTGGTTTGGAGGCGGCTTTGATTTAACACCCTATTATGGTTTTGAAGAAGATGTCGTACATTGGCATCAAACAGCCAAAGCCGCTTGTGAGCCTTTTGGAAAAGACGTATATGCCCGTTATAAAGAATGGTGTGACAAATATTTTTTCCTCAAACACCGTAACGAGCCGCGTGGAGTGGGCGGATTATTTTTTGACGATTTAAATCAATGGGACTTTGATAGCTGTTTTGCTTTTATGCAAAGTATTGGAGATCACTATTTGTCCGCCTATCTACCGATAGTGAAAAAACGTAAGGCATTGCCTTATGGAGATCGTGAGCGCGATTTTCAACTTTATCGGCGAGGGCGTTATGTAGAATTTAATTTAGTGTATGATCGAGGAACATTGTTTGGGTTGCAAAGTGGCGGACGCACCGAGTCTATTTTGATGTCTTTACCTCCCTTGGTGAAATGGCGTTACAATTGGCAGCCGGCGCCGGGTACCCCTG
This sequence comes from Candidatus Thiomargarita nelsonii, assembly GCA_000785145.2. Taxonomy (GTDB): domain Bacteria; phylum Pseudomonadota; class Gammaproteobacteria; order Beggiatoales; family Beggiatoaceae; genus Thiomargarita; species Thiomargarita nelsonii_B. The sequence continues at coordinate 6,441 of JSZA02000008.1, read as the reverse complement.
AAGCGCGGTTGTATGAGGTTTTTTTAAAGCCAAAGGCGTGGGTGTAAAATTCTTTGCGGAGCAAAGAGGCAGGCATTCCGCCGCGAAGCGCACTCACTTATACACAAGTTTTTTTGTAGGGTGGGTAGAGCGGAGCGAAACCCACCATTGTTATAAATTTCAAAGGCTTGGTGGGTTTCGCTCTCGCTCTACCCACCCTACACAATATTATTTAATTTCAACGACTTAAAAAGTTATGTCTAAGAGAGTGCGCAGAGCGTGGGAACGATAAAATTTTAAGAGGTCAATAGTTATCAATAGTTTTGTGGATTTTTATAAAATAAGTATCGGAGTATTTTTTCTAAGCATTGTGGCACTTTATACCTATTTTGATAACAGTGGTATGCCACAAGTGACATTATTGGTATTTGTAACCATGATTGGCGGCTATATGGCAATGAACATTGGTGCCAATGATGTTGCCAACAATGTCGGACCAGCAGTCGGATCTAAAGCGCTCACCTTGGTAGGTGCTATTATCATCGCGGCCATTTTTGAAAGCAGTGGCGCATTAATGGCCGGCGGAGATGTTGTCAGCACCATCAAAAAAGGCATTATTGATCCCAAGCTGATTACAGATACCTCGGTTTTTGTTTCAATCATGTTAGCCGCGCTTTTAGGGGGCTCTATTTGGCTCAACATAGCGACAGCACTGGGCGCACCGGTTTCAACCACACACTCCATAGTAGGGGGAGTCATGGGGGCAGGCATTGCCGCGATGGGATGGGACATTGTCAACTGGTCAACGATGGCCAAAATTGCTGCCAGTTGGATCATTTCTCCTGTTTTAGGAGGACTCATTGCCGCCTTTTTCTTATATATTATTAAAAACAGAATTTTTCATAAAGAAAATACATTGGAAGCCGCTCAAAGGATCGTTCCGTTTTTAATTGCTTTTATGAGTTTCGCCTTTTTCACCTATTTAGCAATCAAAGGCGTTAAAAAAATAATTAAAATGGATTTAACAACCGCTTTATTCGCAGCCACCCTATTTAGCATAGCGACCTATCTGATTACAAAACCTCTTATTCTCAAAGCCTCAAAAACGTTTTCAAATGAAAGAACTGATATTAATAAACTTTTCACCTTGCCTTTGATTTTCGCAGCCGCACTATTAAGTTTTGCTCATGGTGCCAACGATGTTGCTAATGCGATTGGACCCGTTTCAGCCATTTATGAAGCATTGCAAACTGGCTCAATTAGTGAAAAAGCGACTATCCCACTTTGGGTGATGTTGGTGGGTGCGCTAGGTATTGCTATTGGGCTGGCAACTTATGGTCCCAAATTGATCAAAACGGTGGGTAGTGAAATTACTGACCTTGATCAGGCAAGCGCTTGGTCAATTGCCATGTCTTCAGCCATTGTTGTGATTATTGCATCCTGGCAGGGACTGCCAGTGAGTTCGACGCATATTGCTATTGGCGGTGTTTTTGGTGTGGGTTATTTACGATATTATCTCTATCAAAAGTACGAAAATGAAATTGAAGGGGTGAAAGCACATCATCTCAAGTCGATCAATAAGAAAATCACCAAATGGAGTCGAAAACGGGAAGGTTTAGATGACGAATTTGAAATAACGCAAATTCAAGATAGGATAGCAGGAAAAGAACAGGAGTTGGTGCAAATAAAAAAGGGGAGTGAGATAGAATTCACGAAGAAAGAGACAAAAAAGCTGGCCAAAATTGAAAAACGGCAATACGTTAGACATGAATTGCTCATAAAAATTATAGCCGCTTGGTTAGTTACCGTGCCCGTTTCGGCATTAATCGGAGCTATGTTATATTTTGTGTTTAGCCTGAGTGCTTTGCACTTTTGAAAAAATGTGATATTGTTTTTTTTTGATAAAGTTTCGGGAAATCCGCGCAGCGAAATTCCCGAAACAACAAACGGTTATTTTTTCGAGAGAGATAAATTTTTTCGAGAGAGATAATTATCACTTGTTTCGGGAATTTCGCTGCGCGGATTTCCCGAAACAACAAACGGTTATTTTTTCGATTGAAGGGTGCCTTTTTTTCTTTTATCACTTGTTTCGGGAATTTCGCTGCGCGAATTTCCCGATACAACAAAATTGTTTTTAATTGTTTTTAATTGTTTTTAATTGTTGAAACTAGATAGGAGAGCCTATGCCAACTTATGATTACCGCTGTATAGAAAATGGTCGAGTTGTAGAAGTGAAACACTCGATAAGTGAAAAACTGACAACTTGGGGAGAAGTTTGTAACCATGCAGGTATGGATTTAGACGCAACCTCTGCCAATAGCCCCGTGGAACGTTTGATTTCTGGGGGACAAGTGGTCCACAGCGGCAGTTTGAAAAATCCTGAACCAACTTGTGCTTCAGGTAATTGTGGTGGCGGCATGTGTGGTTTGAATTATTAGTCAGTATAGCGAGCATCGGGTGCGTAGGACGCACCCGTTAGTTCGCTGCAATCAGATAAATATCGGAACCTTGCGCTTTTTGAGGTAATTTAATAGGTTCATTATGCGCTGACGCTAACAAAGCACTAAGTACATCGGCTGCCATTTCCTTGGCATGATTCAAGTTTTCTCCAAACGTAAAACCGTTATCAAGATCAAGAAATTGGACATAATACACGTCGTCGTCTTGCCAAATACGTGCGGGGTATAAAGCTCGCTGTAATCCACTCATTTCTCGTTCCCAACCTCCTGTTTTTCTCGTTCCCACGCTCTGCGCGCCGACACAAGTGTCTTTCCGACTTGAGCCTTCGTCTTTTTTGACACCGGCTTAAAAATCCTATTTTTTTAAAAAATAGGATTTTTTTGATACTAACCTTAAAAAAAACTTATGTATAACTCTTAGTTCTACGTTTTTTTGACTTGACATGTTGGAGTCCAAAGCTTTAGCTTTGGACTAGCCCGCTACCAGTCCAAAGCTAAAGCGAGCGTAGGGTGCGTCCTACGCACCCACTTTCCACGCACATAAAATCTACACCGACATCAAAAATGTGCGTGGGACGCACCCGTTAGGCTAGCTAAAGTCAGTCCAACCTACGGCCTTAGAACTCTGTACAAGACCAATAAAGGTTATCAGTTATCAGATTTTCGCCCAGACGCAATTTACTCTAAACTTTCTAAATCTGCTAAATCTTGAAATCTACTGACCGCTCTCTTATTTTTCTTTAAATTCCCAGTGAAGAAAATCCCGCCCACCACCAAATAACGGACATGATTAGAATTTAATAATTCTATAAACTCTCTGAAATCTTGGCTGAGTATCATATTTCCAACTAATATATTCTGTTCTTATTTTTTCCAAAGCCTCAATTCGTTTTTGAGGCGGTTGAGATTGCCAATATAAAAAATCACTTTTTTCATCTTGTATTCTTAATTTTCTAACGACCTTTTTCATGTTTAACATCGATAACATTATCAAGCGGTGCGGTTAAACGTAAAAACTGTAAGTTATCAGTTATCACTTAACTAAAACACCCTCTGTATAGTATAATTTGCCCCACTCACAGAGTTTCAAATAAAATTTTGACACAAGGTTTAATATTTGTCAACAAAAAAAACAAGTGTTTTTAACCCATTGGTTTTTATGTCATTGCTTGAAACCTTTGAGAGCCCACCGCAAGCTCGCGTCCCACTTATTGATGTCGGTGTAAATTTTAGGTGTAATTTTTATGCCATGACGAGATAAATGATGAGCCAGATAAAAAATCACAGATCAAACATCCGATGCCAGTTCATTTGGGCTTTGGTATCTATTGTGTTGTTCGTAAAAACGATAAAAATCGCAACTCGCATTTAAGACTCATACTATTGTTCAATTCTAAGAGATAAAAAAATCCATCAATTAACATAATTTTGTCGGAGCAGGTTTGCAACCGGTTCTGTAATGTTTTCGCCAGGCGGACGAGAAAAATGGTGGGTTTCGCGAAACCCACCCTACATTTCATCCATTAATCAACCCAGGCGGAGCGAACTGGATTAATCTGGGAGGAAAAATTAACCCTAGTTGATGAGTACAACGACGGTTATAAATAAACGAATTATCCCATTAACACGGTTCAGCTTGTAGGTTGGAGTGAGTGCGCGAACTCCAACCTACGAACTTTTTAAGACTCACCGAAAATTGCCGGAGATGGAAGATGAAAATTTGGTGAGACTTTTTGAATCTCTCTCATAGCTTCACCATTCGTTTGAATACCGAGTTTCTTTTTTAATATGTCTATCCCAATGGTTCCCTCCATGAAGAATTCTATAACAGCTTTTTTCCATCCTCTTTTTTCACCTCTTTTTTCAGCCTCCAGCATTTCTGGAGAATTAGCGGTTTCAGACAATGAAAAATTCTCTTCTTGTTCTCCTAGCTCTGGAAAAACTTCAAGTAATTCATTCCTCATATCAATTTCTGATATTCCTTCTGATTGTAGACATTTTCGATAGTCTTCTATCCTTAATTGATGAAATTTTTCTGCATTCGCTATATCTTGCCTTATTATTTCTGGTTTCCTAGCATAAGCCATTTCTTCAGGAGTAAGAACATCAGGATGGATCATTTTTGGTTCATAGTTTTCCATTTTTAGGCTAATAAATATTTGAATGAAAAGGTTATTGTTATTTTTTCAATTGTAATAATGATTTTCTAAAAAAATCAAAATTGACAAAATCTTTAACTAGGTGTAAATTTTCCCTATTTCGATACATACGTTTATCTCTGTACATAATAATTTGAGTAGGAGAATCTTTTGTTGGTATTCTGCTGCTATTATCATACATAACAGCATGTACCCCACATTCTTTAGCTAAATAATCAAATGTATCATAAGCTCGCATAAACTCTAAATATCCATCCGCTGGCAAAGCCCTATCTCTTATCACAGAATTGCGATACCAAGCCTCTCCGCCATCATAAACAAAAGCTACTTTTGGCTCATATCCTTTCTCCCTAGCCTCTATTACCATTTTGTTATACCAACGAAAATCATGATAATCTCGCATGGAGGCATCATATAACACTGAATAACCCTCCCTTAACGCTCTTTTTCTGATAATTTCCGCTATCTCTCCACTCTCTCGATGCACACGATTTCCGTTTAGTGTTCCATCTTCGTTACGGTATTCAGGGAGATAGGGTTTTATCGCATCAGGATCAACAGTCACGTAGTATTTTTCAGGGTATTTTTCTTGGGTTTCTATTCCCATCATATCCTTAATTGCATTTTGTAATGCAGTCCCTTTCCCTGCTCCTGGCAATCCACCTGTCGCAAGAAAAACAATAATCCCATTTCGTGGTTTTTCCTTTCCCTTAAAAAATTCTTCGACAATGGCTTTATGTAGTTGAACACGGGTAATTTTTTGTTTTTCCCCTGTTGCTGGATGCAAAATCTGTCGTTTGTCTGTATTATTATAAGTTCTTCCTTTTTTATACTGGCTATATGTGTCGTTTTCATCATATCTAAGCGGTTTTCTTTGATGTGCAATCTCCATTAGTCTGACGACTTCCACAGCATTTCTATCCCGAAAAGCTTGAATCAATTGAGTGTTTTCAGTAATAGAAAGCCCTATAGTTTCTTCAAAACGCATTATAGATGCTTTTACCGCACTTTTATATAATTTATGGGCTTTTTGTATATTTTTCTTCCGCTCCTCCTCAGTAGCCGAAAAGTCTGTAGCTGCTTTTAAAGCCTGCTCAAAAGTTGTTCTACTATTTCTAGTAAAAAATAGAAATTCAGAATTTTTCTTCAAAAAATTAGGATTGTCTAGCCATTTTGTATATTTTTTATATTCTTGTTCAACTATCACTGATATATTCCTTTATCAACTCTTGAATTTGATTTGGATTAAGATCGTTCCGGGTGCGTCCTGGGCACAAATATATTTTCAATGTAGATCAAAAACTATTGATAACTATTAACATGTTAATACAATAAGTAAATAGCAAGCGTAGGATGGATAGAACTTTGCTGCACCCATCAATAATGATGTCAACACCGTGAAAAAATTATCAAGCGGTGCGCTTAAACGTCAAAACTGGAAGTTATCAGTTATCACTTAACTAAAACACCCTCCGTATAATTTGGCCCACTCACAGAGTTTCAAATAAGACTTTGGCACAAGGTTTAATATTTATCAACAAAAAAACAAGTGTTTTTAACCCATTGGTTTTTATGTCATTGGTCTAAACATTTGAGAGCCCACACCCCTGCAAGCTCGCGTCCCACTTATTGATGTCGGTGTAGATTTTAGGTGCATGGAGAGAGGGTGCGTAGGACCAATGCCATTAAGTTAAGAGATATTGTAGGGTGGGTAGGGGCAATCCCTTGTGGTTGCCCGCGCAACATCGTTATGGTAGCTCTACCCACCCTACAAAAAACTCTGTGATATATCACGAGGTAAGGAGTCCAAGATTTATCTTGGAAGTCTGGTCACTTCCTTGATA
>JSZA02000141.1 GCA_000785145.2 Candidatus Thiomargarita nelsonii | reverse complement strand
TTTGAAATTTATAACAATGGTGGGTTTCGCTTTCGCTCTACCCACCCTACAATATCTCTTAACTTAATGGCATTGAACCCCAAAATGGGGTACGAACTTCTACGAAGAAAATAGTCTCCTCTATTTAAACAGCCAATGTCAACCCTCTGTGTCTCGCGTTAAACGCTTTAATGAGCCTTATTCCTTTGGACTCCAACAAGTCACTTGGAGTCCAAAGCTTTAGCTTTGGACTAGCAGCGGGCTCGACGAAGATGCTATGCAGAAGGCACCACGAGAATGCACAAAGTGAAAACCGTGATAACTGGCAAAAATCGTGAGCGGCGAATAATTGGGATCAGAGTAACACTGGCAGATATAGTTAAAGTTTAAATTTAACTGAAAAAAAACTTGTAATGAGCAAAAAAATTCAGTTATTATTTATTATGTGTTAAAGATAAAATGGTGGGCAGGCGGCTCAAAGCATTAATGTCAGGTTTATGCGCCGCGATAATGCACATAGTTTGTTTGAAAACACTCTCACAATGTTTGAAGCTTCATTAATGTTAGGCGACGATTGTCAGTCCAATCTACGAGCTTAGGTTTTATGGTAGCGAGCAGTTGTTTTGGTATTTCAAGACTCCTTACGAAAGAGGCTAATAACAATGAGCAAAGTTTGCCATTTTTGTGGAAACAAGCATTTTAAGCACACAACTGTACAATATACTTACAGGCATGATGACAAGTTTCTTTTCGTGAATGATGGCAAAAAAATAAAGACAGAAATTAGAGTGCCTGTCGAGCCGTTCCTTGAGCTTATTCATGCTTAATTGGTTTATTACCAAGTGCTAGCCCTTTATAATTAATGTTACTCTGACCCCAATTATTACCATTTATTAAGCATTTAATGCAACGGGCTGTCGCGGCAGATGATATTTATCCATGTAATTGATATTTTTAGGTAATATTAAAAAGTTAATCGGTTTCAAATATTAATTTTGGAATAGAGCGAAAAAAAAGGTTGACCTAAGATACTGGAGAAAGTATGATACTGGCCTGAAAATATGCTCGTGGTTAAAAACGGTTGAGCAATTTTTTGTGTTTTGCTTTTCGTCAATTGACCGTTTATCAGCTAAATTCGACTGTTCATACCATTGCTTTTGAACAAAGTGTATGAACATAGCGTATATTTTTACTTTTCCAAAAATTAAGCTCTCTTGATATGTCTGAGGAACAGACAGAAAAAAAGATGAGTTTTCAGAAGCTACCAAGTTTCGAGGACTAAAAATTTATGATTGATTGGATTATAAACTGGATTCCTGGAACCCCTACAGGACCCAGAAAATTAAAATGGTATAGGATAGGTTTCACTGAAGGGATAGTGGGAGCATTGGCGAGTTTTTACTGTTTATATCTATTACCGACTTTAATAACTCATTTTGTTCCAGAAAATAGCGAGAAACTTTTTTTAATCTTCATTCTGCTCGTAGTTGTTTTTATCCCATTATTGTTGTTACATATAATAAAGTCTTTCCTGGTTAATGAGCCTGGGGGAAAGTTGACCTTAAAATGGTGGACACCTGGTTTTTTTGAGGGAACTGCTATAATTGCTATATATATTTTCATTGTAAAAGCAGGAGCATTATTATTTGATTTCTACAATACTGGAGATATATCAGGTGCAATTGAAGCGATAACTTATGCTTTTTTCGCAGCCCTTATTATATTATTCTCTCACTTTTTTAGTGGTATTTTTGGTAGTGTTTTAGACAAAATTTTTCAGAGAGATGATCGATGAAAGTCTTTGAAAAAGTGGATAAGGCTCTATTTGTTTTGTAGGGACTAAACAGGTATTACTTGCGTATTGATAAATGTTTTTTTTGTTTTAATGATAAATTACATCAGGTTATGAATCATAAAATTTCTCATCTATCAATGCGTAAGTCCTAATAGGAAAGAAATTATGAAAAAATATTTTTTAACCATTGTTACAAGCATATTATTGTTGTTTAATCCTATTATAATCTCACAAAGTCATGCTAATTATGTTTTTATCGGGGCTAGTGCGAGTTGGGCCAAAACAATTGTCGTGTTGTTGAAAAAAATTTCTAAAGGAAAAAGAAACAAGTCTTCCCAAACTAAATCTGAAAAGAAAACCAGTCAATCAGCAGCACCCCAAGGGGGGTTTGTCACGTTAGGACAATTAACGGCTAACATTGGTCCTGGACTGGCAGGAGTAGAACTACTAGAGTTTTTAAAAAATCAGTTTGAAAATGCTGATAAAGTAGTGGTGAAAATTTGTCAAATGAATGAAAAACCAGTTATGCATCCTGAATATTATCAGGTTTGCCCTGATGGTAGTAAGCCTATGACAGAAAAAATTACACCAGAACAATATAAAACTCTATTATCTAGCACGCATTCCAAGAATTAAAGTGCTATCCGCTTGTGATAAGTCAAAAGAAAACGCGCAGAATGTGAATATAAGCGAATGTAGGGTGCGTCCTACGCACCCGAGAGCTACGCTTGCTTTTAATTATTGTCAGAGCGGCCATCTTAAAGGTAAAAAAAAAATGCTTAACGTTCACAATGTAGCAAACTACTTTCTCCTAAAAGGAGATAATGAAGAAGAAAGCGGAATTTGTAATCTGAAACTGCAAAAACTGCTTTATTATGCACAAGGCTTTTACTTAGCCCTATTTGAACAGCCTTTATTTGATTCTAAGATTGAAGCATGGAGACATGGTCCCGTCTGTCCAGAGCTATATCACAAATATAAAAATCATGGCAGAAATCTCATTCCAGCACCGCCGGACTTTAAGCCAACATCAGTTCTCAGTCATGAGCAAATAGAGTTTTTAGATGAAGTATATGATGTTTTTGGTCAATTTAGTGCTTGGAAGCTAAGAAATATGACTCATGACGAACCACCCTGGGCTGGCAATGAAATCAATGCGAGCGAAATTTCGGTAGAGGAATTGGCGGATTATTTTAAAACACGGGTTAAGTAGATGCCTAACTTTCAAAATAGGACAAAATATGCTTTCACTAAAGCAAGCACTTGAAAATAAATATCAAAAAATACGAAACTTTTCTTATCTACAAGCTCAAGCTAACGTTATTCCGTTTGATATAATGTTAAAGCCCATTGATACTTATGCACTTGAGAGTTACCAAAAATGGGAACGTAGAATTGTCGATTGGGATTGGATTGGAATAGTAAGAAAGTACCGGAAAAATACCAAACGATTTGAAGTCGCTATATGGTATCAAAATGAATTAATGGGATTAGCCCTTGGTAAACCGTCTCGTGCTAAAACATTGGTTAGAATCAATTTTATTGAAGGAAGAACTGATAGACCAACTATTTTGCGAAAGAGAATTGTACCCATCACAATCAAAGTGGGCATGAATTATAGTGTCTTATTACAGGCTAAAAAATTATTTATTATGGAACCTTTTCCAGAACTAATAAACTATTATAAGGGACAGGATGGTTTTATTTACGTAAAGGGTACAGATGGAAAGGATCATCCATCATACCTGTATCGCACCTTGGATTAGAGGCAAACGTGATGTATAAAACAACAGAACAAGCAACATTGACATCAAAAATTAATGCAAACTCAACGAAGAAAGTAAGTAAGGTCGTTCCTATTAGTGAATCAGAACTGATGGCACGTATTAGAGCACACAGAAAGGTGCTTGATTCATTGCCAGATGAGTTTCCTTTAGAGCCTGCATATCTCCGTGTAGGGAAACCATAAATTCCATGCGACTAACTTACCACTTATCATGTTTTATAAGTTATTGAATATAAAAAACAACCATGAGTACAACTGATTAACTCTTATAAAATCAGTGTTTTAAATAAGTTTATTCCGCAAACGAAGTCGTCTCGTAGAGAACTTGAAGTGGAGTAAATCCGTTGTACTCGTTTTGCCCTAACTCCGGGCATCCTGCCAGACTACAACTTTATCTGTACTCTGTTCAAAGAAATCTCCACAACGCCCGTCCCCAACTCTCCCTATCTGCCGTCAAAATACCATGTTCATGCCGCCAACTTTTGCAACTCCTCCCAATTATATTTGAGAACAAAACACCACCAACAATATTGATTTACGCCGCCAAAATTGCTAAAATACCTGACAACTAAGCCGTGAGCAAAACCGTCCAGCTCATTAAACAAGAGAACTAATAAAATGTTACAATTTAACAAAGCACTCTACGTCAGCCGCCAAAAGACACAAGAATTCTGCCTAGATGTCATTAACAAAGGGCATTATTTAGACATTTATGGCATGACGGGTTTAGGTAAAACCGAATTTTTAAAATGGATACATGATAACCAAAAACAGCACGACACAACCTTTTGCTGTTATGTGGACTTACAAAGTAATAACATTAATATTAATAATGCTATTGCTGAACAACTTTATGATGAAACTATTTTTCCCGACGATCCGTTTGCAGATTTCAAACAATTTTCTGCTCAAGATGAAGATTTGCACAATGCCTTCAATAACGGACTACAAACCGTTTTAAATTCATACAAAGTCGTATTATGTATTGACAATACCGACTCCGCGACTTCAACTTGGCAAACCTTTGAAGAGAAAGTCTTAGAATATCACAATGAGTACTCATCTAATCTAATCATTATTACTGCCGGGCAAAAACCCATCCAATTAGCCCCCAGACTGAGATTGCGACTTCAATCACTTCCTTTACCCTATTTGACTGAAACCCAAGTCCAAAACCAAATTCAACGTCTAGGGATTCAAGTTGAAGAAAACGTCGTGCCAGAAATTTTCCGACTGACACAAGGACATCCCCTCAGTGTCAGACTCCTAGTCGATTTATGGAGCAATGATTTAAACCTAAAAACAATTCAACAACAATTAGCGCACGGCATTAACAAATTAATGTCAGAGGTGATTGAAAAAACAATTTTAAACCAATTACAACTGGGCACCAATTATCCAGAGCCAAAAATTCTGCTCCAATATATTGTGCCACTGCGTTATATTCTCCGTCAGACGCAGCGTTTTATGCTCGCAAAATTCTTGCCCGATTATTTTGCCAACAAACCCCCTATTTTTGCGGATCGATTATTTACCGAATTTCAAAAAATAAACCTATTTGATTGGAAAGAAGGCATTGGACATACACTCAATCCACTAGTACGTCAACTCTTATTAGAAGAGATGCGGAACAATGCTAAAAATGAATTTATAAAAATTCAAACCACACTGGTTGAGATGTACGACAACTTGACTCGTGAAAACAACGGTGAAAGTCAATATTTTATCGAAAAAGTCTATCATAGTGCCGTTTTATTAACTGAAACAGCTAGTAATATTGATAGCCTTGCCGGAGAAATGCAAAGCTATTTAGACACCTATTTTGTCTCAGTCGCTTTATTAACAGAAACCGATCAAAAAATCATCGGCAAGCTAAGAAACACATTAAAAGCTGACACCGAGTTAAACCAACTTATTGAAGTCGATGCCTTGTTAAGAGTGATTGATGAATTTGTCACAATTACTCCAACTGAAGATGAAGAAGAAATTAAAGAGGAAGTTAAAGAAGAAATAATACAACCCATTTTGCCTTTAGTAGAACGAATTGAAATCACTCAATTTGATAACGCCCTACAACCTGCGTCTCCAATACGAATCCTAGCGATTGACACGGAAGGGCAAGGCGGTGTTGGTAAAACAATATTTTTATTGCAAATGCAAGAACGCTGTATTTCACGCCCAAATGAGATAGTCTATTCCAAAGAATTGATTGATTTCTTTCAGCTAGAAAATCGGAATAAAACCGGCGTGATGGAACAAATCGCCAAACATCTCGAATTGAAAACGTTTCTGAGTATTGTCAAACAATTCCGCACCACTTCAGACGTTGCAGAACGCGAAAAATTGAGTAGCGAATTACCAACAATATTTCTACAAGGCTACGAAAAAGTTGCTAAGCGCCTACATCAAGAAAGTAAACTGCTCGTTTTATTTTTTGATAGCTATGAATATATCCAATCCACCACTGAGCGTAAAGCAGACACTACCAACTTTTCACATTGGTTAGAGACAGAATTATTTGTCCAGCTTGCCCATCCAGAAAACGCGCGTTTAGTGATTGCCGGGCGTTATCAACCGATAGAATTAAGCCGTGCTTGCTCTGAAAGAATTCTTTTATCGCCGTTTTCCTTTGAAAATACAAAAGAATTTTTACAAAGGGCTTTTGATTGCGCGACAGAAGAACAATTAGTCAGACATATTGCACCCATTAAAGTCATTGAAAAATTCCATCAACTTGCCCAAGCACAACCGATTTTTATCGCTTTATTTGTTGATTGGATCAACAGTAGTAACAGTTCACCGGAAGAATTATTGACAGAAATTGAAAACCAAACCGGTGAAGTATCATTCCCATTAATAAAAAACCAAAGACAGTTTTTTGAGAAAAAGCTCATTGATAATATTTATCAACTCCTTGAAACATCACAACTGATTGTCACCTATTTAGCGGTTGCTTATCGTGTTTTAACTAAAATTAATGCCGTTATCACCAAATATCAGCGGGATTCGCGTTGGCAACACAGTGAAATTCAAGGACAATTTTTGCTAAGCAAAGGCAAGGCGGAATTTGCGCTTGCCAAATATGATTCAGCAATACAAGCCTTCACGCTGGCAAAAGAGATATTTTTTGACACGGGCGAAGATCATTGGGCTAATTGGGCGATCACGCACTGTTCAATCATCAATTGGGCTATGAATATGATGCCACTCAATCCATTGTGCTAGCAAAAGAACAATTAGAAGAATTAAAGTTTGTTGCCTACGCTGATGAACAAACTCCCCTATTGCAAATAGAAATCAAAAGTTTAGAAGGGCGTATCCATGCCACAGAAGGCACCTTACTCTATCGTCGTGCCCAATACAGTGATGCGGCATTTTATTTACGAGGCGAACTGGCAGAGGCGAAAGAAAAATTTGATAAACAATACCCGGGGGCACGTAGTCATGCCTTGAGGTTATTAAAAAAAGCAGAACAATTACTTCAAGAAACGATTGCAGCGTCTGAAAGATTGATGGAGAGAGTGGATGTTGATGATGATGAAAAAGAATATATCAAGCAACGCGCCTTAGTGGAACAAGAAATATTAGGCACGATACGCTGTCGGATTGGTGAACTCTTAACCTTAAATGAACAATTCCAAGAGAAAGAAGAACAATTAGGCGCGTTGCAATATTTAGAACAAGCACTGGAAGACACTCAAGTGCGAGGCAAGACGTATCATTGGGCAGAAGTCGTGAATAATTATCTGACAGCCCACTATTTTGCTGGTGATGAGACTGTGTCTGATCAAAAAGTGCTCACTTATGAAAAACAATTGGAAGAGATAGGAGTATTTAAAGAACGCTATCCCATTTTCTTTGGCAAATTACGGCTCACCCAAGGCAATATAATATTTAGTCGCTATTTTCAGCACAGCCATGGTAATGTAAAAAAACTGAGACAAATGTTGCGTGACTATGTAGAATCCTGTGAATTTATGGCACGCACCGGATCGGCTCAATTTTCATTAGCCATTCGTGTCTTGATCGTGCGTATTCGGATGATAAGGCATAAAAAAACCCTTGAAGAAATTAAAAAGGGTTTAAGTGGCATTTGGCTTGATCAACCTCATCTGAAAAAGGAAGAATTAGTGACGTTGATTGAATTTATTCAGACTATGCAGAATATTATCGGTTATGATGTCCAAGGTTAGTGTTGGATTCAAAAAGGGAGTGTTGGATTCAAAAAGGGGCAACCACAAGGGATTGCCCCTACGATGACAGCCGTTCCTTGAAAGTGCCTATATTCGGACACCGTATCGCTTCTTTGAAAAGGCTTTTTAACACATCCACTTGCTCAATGGTGTGAATTTGATCCATCATCTTATGCGGTACCAATCCAAATGCTGTCCCATATCATACAATTGCCTTCCCGTATCCATCAGATCAAATTTTAACATAGCAATCACCTCCTCATAAGTGATTTTGCCTCGGGTTATCCTTGACTTTTTCTTTTGAACCATATTATACTCCCAACTAAATTTTTTTTGTCCTTTAAAAAAGAGAGACAAATATATATCATTGGTAACTAAACATGCAAGGCAAACTCTTCACCCAAACTTTTTTGGAACAGGGTATCACCCAAACCGAGGTATGGCAAAGTCTAAATCAGCCAGACTACGCCCAATTTGTTGAAACTCTAAAATCAATCTTTACCAATTTATCCGCAGACAGCACTCTCAATGAGGCAAGCACCGAAAGCGAAATCATTTGGAAAGTGCTATCCGCCTTAGATTGGCACGACACTTTACCACAACAAACAGCTTCTGCAAAAGGACGTTATGATATCCCCGATGGTTTACTATTTCCTGATAGCCAAGCAAAAACGGCAGCGTTGGCAGAAAAAAAAGATGAAACGCGCTATCGTTTTGGCATAGTGATTCTGGAATCAAAACGCTGGCAGCGAGCTTTGGATCGAGCCGATAAAACCGATACACTGGGTACCCCATCCACCCAAATATTGCGTTATCTAAGTCGCGCTGAAGTGATTTCAGAACGGCGCATTCAATGGGGCATTTTGACTAATGGACGCTATTGGCGTTTATATTGGCAAGGGGCGCGTTCTCGCTCGGAGGATTTTTTAGAAATTGATTTGGCTATAGCTATTGGAATGGCTAATCTCAAAATGCCCCCCGGCTCAGTTGAAGCCGAAAACCCAGAACATTTTTTGAAGGTGTTTTATTTACTATTTCGGCGTTCAGCCTTTTTACCGCAACCAACCGGGCAATCTAGCTTTCACCAACTGGCATTGGATGAAGGACAACATTGGCAAACCATTGTCTCTCAAGATTTGGGGGATGTAGTTTTTACGCAGGTTTTTCCGACACTTGTTAAAGCATTTATCCAACATGATCCGCAAGCACCTCAACCATTAACATTGGACTATTTGGAAACTGTGCGACGTGCGGCACTGACTTTGCTGTATCGTTTGCTGTTTTTATTCTACGCCGAAGATCGCAATCTGTTACCTATCCATGAAATTCGTTATGCCCATTATGCGTTGCGAAAAATTCGGCATGACATTGCCCAATTCATTGACGATGGAGATGGATTTAGTGCGACTGGCATACGTTATTACAGGATTTTACAGGATATTTATCGCGCCATTGCTCAGGGCGATGCATCTATTGGTTTACCGCCCTACAATGGGGGACTTTTCGATAAACATCCACTCTTAGAACGTACATTATTACCCGATGCACCCTTTGCAATCTTGATTGATAAATTGTCCAGACGCAAAAGCCAATGGATCAATTATCGCGATCTAACTGTTCAACAACTCGGTTCTATCTATGAACGTCTGTTGGAATTTGTCGTCGTTGGCAACAACGCTAATGACATCACGATTCAACCTAATATTTATGCCCGCAAAGGCAGCGGTAGTTATTATACCCATGATGATGTCGTCAAATTAGTCATTACCGAAACGCTTGAACCACTGATTGAAGAACGGGTGGCAGCATTTGAGGATTTAACAACTAAATCTAAACGCTTACAGCAACTTGAAACCCTTGATCCCGCATCGCGCCTATTAGATTTAAAGATTTGTGATCCCGCAATGGGCAGTGGTCATTTTTTAGTGTCTTTGGTGGATTATTTAGCCGATCAAATTTTGGAACAAATGGCAAATAGCAACGCCGTTGTCACTTGGACAACTTACCAATCCCCACTCATCCAACGCATTGAAAACATTCGTCAACAAATTATCGCCGCTGCGGAGGCGCAAAAGTGGACGATTGATCGCCATCAATTAGATGATCGACACATTGTGCGGCGCATGATTTTGAAACGGGTTATTTATGGTGTTGATAAAAATCCAATGGCGGTGGAACTGGCTAAAGTGGCATTATGGCTACATACTTTCACTGTCGGAGCACCACTGTCTTTTTTGGATCATCATTTGCGTTGTGGAGACTCATTATTTGGAGAATGGGTGGGCGTTGTCAGCAAGGATTTACATGAAATGGGTGCCCTATTTATGCAAAATGCCTTAGCTGGGATGTCCGCTGCCACTTCGATGATGAATGAGATTTCCGAGTTAACTGATGCTGATATTGCTGAAGTGACGCAATCGAAGTATCTATTTGAATCGGTTGATAAAACCCTTAAACCATTACATCAATTACTAGATTTTTGGCACGCCTTACGTTGGCTGTCACCACGGAAATTCAATCAAAACGGCAAACAATTTCCCTATCCGGGCTTAGCACCGCTGTTGAGTGGACGCTTTGGCGATATAATGACGGTGGTATCACAGGGGCAAGTTACCTCAGATAAACAAAAAAATAAAAAAGAAGTTGCAGCGATTAACGACTTATTGCTACAAACACGCGCCATCGCTCAACGTGAAAAATTTTTCCATTGGGAAATCGCTTTTCCCACCGTTTGGAAACATTTAGAACGTTCACAATCAGTAGGTGGGTTTGATCTACTGATGAGTAATCCGCCTTGGGAACGTCTCAAGCTTCAAGAAATCGAATGGTTTACTGTGCATAAACCGGAAATTGCCGCTGCCCCACGCGCTGCTGACAGAAAAAAACTGATCGCACAATTACAAAAAAATGGCGATGCGCTTTGGGAGGCTTATACGGATGCCAAAACCAGTGCTGAAACTGCCGCCAAAGTGGCACGTACTTTTGGAGAATATCCACAACTATCTAGTGGTGATATTAATCTTTATGCCTTATTTGTGGAACGGGCGCAACGTTTAGCGGCACCGCATGGCATCATGGGATTAGTGACACCCTCTGGAATTGCGTCAGATTTGGGAACCAGTAGCTTTTTTAAGTCAGTGGCTACCACCGGGCGTTTGAAAAGTTTGTTTGATTTTGAAAATAAGAAAGTGTTTTTTCCGGATGTTCATGCCAGTTTGAAATTTTGCACTTTCATCTTTGGTGGGCGGGAACGACAATTCACCGAAACTAAAGCTGCATTTTTCTTACATGCTGTTAAGGAACGAAATGATCCAGAACGGCTTTTCACACTAAGTGCCGTTGATTTTGCAGCCGTTAATCCTAATACTGGGACTGTGCCCATTTTTCGTTTTAAGCGAGATGCACAGATAACATCTCGTATTTACCAACAATTTCCCATTTTAGTAGATAGGCGTAGTGAGCCACCTAAATTTCTGTGGCCGTTGCGTTATGTCAATATGTTTCATATGACCAATGATTCTCACTTATTCAAACGGGCGGATGAATTGGATGATGAAGGTTTTTATCCGGTTGGCATGAATGTGTGGCGGCGAGGTAAAGAGGAATGTGTGCCACTGTACGAAGGCAAGATGGTGCAAGCTTATGATCATCGTGCCGCTAGTATTGTGGTTAATCAGGAAAATATCCATCGCCCAGCGCAATCAAAACAGGCGAGTTTGGAACAGCATCAGAATCCCAAGTGGCAGCCAACGCCTCAGTTTTTTGTGCATACTCAGGCAATTAGAGGATATAAAACCTTGCAATGGGTTTTGGTATTTAAAGAAATTACGGCACCGACGAACAGGCGTACCATGATTGCCAGTTTGGCACCCGCCGTGGCATTTGGTAACAAAATACCTTTGCTCCAACCAAATGATGATAAAGGGGTGAAAAATTACCGCTTACAAGCTCCCCTTTTGCTGGCCAATCTGAATACTTTTGCTTTCGACTTTATTGTTAGACAAAAGCTTCATGGTCAAACATTGAATCTTTATATTTTGGAACAATTGGCATTTATCCCGCCCAAAACTTTTGAAAAGAAAATAGGCGGGCAAAAAATCGCAGATTTCATCCGCGAACAAGTCCTTCATCTTACCTATACCGCCGTTGATATGCGCCCCTTCGCCATTGATATGGGCTATGATGGTGATCCCTTTGTTTGGGATGAAGAAAATCGTCGCCACCGTATGGCGCGTCTGGATGCCCTATTTTTTCATCTTTATCAACTGGACAAAAATGAAGCGCGTTATATTCTGGAACAATTTCCTATTGTTCGCGCTAATGATGAGAAAACATTTGGGCGTTATTTGACTTCTGAATTGATTTTGGGTTATATGAATGCGATTGGGGTGGGAGATTTGGAATCGGTGGTGCAAATTTCCTCGCTTTAAATGTGAGGTGGAGCCAAATACTATTTTTTCAAAAAATAGTATTTGTATGGTGCTGCATAAATATGCGATAATCACAATTAGATTTGCCCCTACATGAGAAAAAAAATATGGACGAATTTAAAGAGGCACTTAGAGCATTTATAAAACACGAATTAGTGTTCGACGAATTGATTCAGGTACTTGAACAAGTGCTAGAGCAAACGCCTGAGAATTCTGAAAAGTTACTTAAGCTGCTGACGGAAGTTCAAAAGCGACTAGATGAGGAAAATTATTTGGTGCTCAAATCAAAAATTGAACTTTTTGATGACATCACTCAAATTTCACCTTCTGAGCCTGTCGTTAAATCGACACCGCTCATCGAATCTGAACCTGTTATTGAGCCAGAATCAATGACCGAGTCTGATTATCCTACCATTACTACTGGGATAACGCGGTCACTGTATAATAGGACACAACCTCAGCCGGAACAAAGAAATGAGAGTGATGAAGAACTTCTTAAAACCGGCGCCATTATCCGAGAGAATTATCGTTTAGAAGAAATGATTGGCACCGGTGGCATGGGGGTTGTGTGGAAAGCCGTTAATTTAATTTTGGAAGAAGGAATATCGCGTAATCCTTATGTTGCTATCAAATTTTTAAATACAGATTTTAAGCAACACCCTGACGCGCAAAAAGCACTGGTACGTGAATTTGCCAGATATCAAAGGTTGAGACATCCTAATATTGTTGAGGCTTATGAATTAAGTCGCTATAAAAATCTCGTTTTCATTGTCATGGAATTTATCAAAGGGATTACCTTAAAAAAGTTTATTCAAAATCATCCTTATGGCATTTCACTTGAAGAGGCAGCGCCTATTATTAAAGGTATGGGTGATGCGCTTGTCTATGCCCATCAAAAAGGTCTTGTACATTTAGACTTTAAACCGGGCAATATTTTTTATGATGAACCCGAAGAAATTTCAAAAGTCATTGATTTTGGTATAGCTCGACTCATTGATCCATTTGAACGGGAGAAAACGAGATATGATCCGGGTAATTTAGGCCCAGTTATGAAATGTTAGTCAACTCGGACAATGATCCACCTGAACCACGCGATGATATTTATGCTTTAAGCTGTGTGACTTATCAATTATTGACTGGAAAACATCCATTTCACAAAAAAAAGGCGGATACAGCACGCCATGAAAAACTTTCTCCAAAGCCGATTGAAAGCCTGAAGCGTAAACAATGGCAAGCATTATTACATGGTTTAGCTTTTGAACGGCAAGAGAGAACGCCTACGGTGGAAATGTTTTTAGATGAATTGTTCAGAAAACAATTTATTTGGTTTTGAGGAGATGTCAAACAATGCAGTTAAAACGATTTTCAGTCAAAGGATTTAAGAATTTTAGAACAGAAATAGTCCTTGATGATATTGGGGCAATTGGTGTTATTCATGGGGAGAATAACGTCGGAAAGTCGAATGTGCTTGAGGCAATGCAGTTATTTTTTCAACTCTTGATGGTGCCAGACCATACCGCTTGGGTACAGCAAATGACTTCATCAGAGCTAGAAGAACTTGGATTCATAGCGAGTGAAATATTTAACTTAGAATTTCCAGACGCTATTAAACTTAATGCTACATTCAATAATCTTGAAGCCGATGAACTTGGCATTAAAGAATTATTGCCGACTTCTGAAGTACAAATCAGTCTTCAACTTAAACCTGTTCTGGGTGATTTTGAGTACATGGTGACAAAATTTCAATTTGCCGATGGTACCGATGTCACTCAAGAACCTGCCAATGCTGAACAAACCGCATTTGCACGACAGTTGGCAATATTTATAGCCCAAAGCACTTCTTTACTTAATACTAAAGAAAAAGACAAACGCTTCGAGTTAATTAGCGTGGCTCGTCATATATCACCCAATGAAATAGAAGCAATGCCTAGTGTTGTTCCGCATTCTCTACGTTTGCAACTCTACGATGCCAAAGAGTCTTTAGAATTTTCATCTTCTAACAGATGGAAGTTGTTTGTTAAGACGCTACAAAAATTCCATGATGTTCTTGGTATTGGTAAGTTTGTTGCCATTTTTAATCGTCATACCAATCGTGCCAATTTGGTATTTGAATCAGCGTCGGTACGAACCCCAAACGCCACGAGACGAATTCCTATTGATATGCTAGGCTCAGGAATTCAACAAGTGGTGGCAATCATTGCACGATTATTAATCAGTCATGCCACTTTGGTAGCAATTGAAGAACCAGAACTGAATTTACGTTATACATTACAACTACGCTTACGGGAGATTTTCCATGAAATAGTAAATGCACCGGTAGGACCTCAACAAATATTTTTAACCAGTCACTCCCCTGCGTTTGAATTTGGCGAACATTTTTATGCCATGAGTGCTACTGGCGGCAACCATGGTCCAACGATTAAACGTCTTCCCATTAAAACCGCACATTTTTTTACTGAGCATGATGCCGACATGCCCAACATTGGTGAAACGGCACCCCAGTGCTATGTATCAAGCGACAGATTAGTAAGGCTGCCAGAAGATATTTGTAAAGAACTTGGCATTGAGCAAGGAGGCGGTATTGTCATTCTAAAGCGTCAAGATAATGAACATGTAGAACTCTTGACTAATGAGCAGTTTCTTGATTTATTTGAGCCGGTGAATAATGAAGAAAAATGAGGTTTATCAGTTGCTATGCGATGGCGAATTGGCTCTTGCTTTTGATACGAATGTGGTATTTAATGAGCTTCGTTTCCTGACACTATGCGACAATATTAATCGTCTCAATGATGCTCAGAAATCTCATCTACGTCTGGTGGTTTCCGCCATTATTCATGCCGAAAAATTGTTTGATTTGAAACAAAAATATCAAGACAAATATGACATTGAGGAAGTCAATAGATTTCTGGAGCGTAAACGTATCAGCGTGGTACCGTTTGAACGTTGCCACGCACAAGCAGTGGCTCATTTGGTTGGTGAACAATTTCCAACCAATGAGGAATGGCGTACCTTTAAACGTCAAAGCTGTATTAATTGCCTTGGAATTAAGAATACTAAGGTGCAAATTCATGGTACCGGAAAAAAATGTGGTGCTACGGTTGATTGGTTAATTGCCGGTTATGCTATTGCTGAAGAGTGTTTGCTTATAACGGATGATAAAGGAAAGGAATTTAAAGGTATAAAAACAACTACTTTTGATGAATTAGAAGCCGCTGTTAATCAGCTGTTACAATCGTTAACTTTAGGAGATTAAATATGCCAACTTTATTATGGATACAAACCGGTGCTTGTAGCGGAGACACTATGTCTCTGCTCAACGCCGAAAACCCAGATTTGTTAGAAACCCTAGAAAATTATGCCATTGAACTCTTATGGCATCCTTCACTCTCGCTTGAATCGCCGCTAGAATTGAATACCATTATCAATCAAATCCTATCCGATGAAAAACAATTAACGATTCTGTGCATTGAAGGTGCAATACTAATGGGGCCAAAAGGGACTGGTATGTATGATACTTTTTTGGGCAGTGCAAAAAAAGACATTGTAGCCTCTTTATGTGATAAAGCCACTTTTGTAGCTGCAATGGGGACTTGTGCTGCCTTTGGCGGAATTCCCGCCGCTCCACCGAATCCAGCAACAGCAGTGGGCTTACAATGGTCCGGGGAAAGGCCCAAAGGGCTACTGAAACCCGATTGGCATTCGAGCGGTGGCTTACCCGTTATCAATATTGCCGGTTGCCCCGCCCATCCTAATACAATGGTTCAAACACTTATTGATCTCACCCTGCTGGGTAAATCACTTGAATTAGACGATCTCAATCGCCCCAAAGACTTTTACAATACGATGGTACACCAAGGTTGCACCAGAAACGAATACCATGAATACGATGTAGAAGAAACTTCTTTTGGTTTACCGTCGATTTTTGTAACCAGCGCTATGCGGAACATCATGACTATTCTCGTATCCTCAAAGCCTTTGAACCATTTAAAGGTCAATTTTACTGTGAAACAGTTCAATATACCAAGAAAATCCTATAAATTGTAGCTATATTCGGTGGACAATGGCCACACTCTTCCTATATGATTCCCGGCGGCGTCACCTCGGTGCCGAGTCAAAGGGATATAATTCGTGCCCTTTCTATTTTGGACACTCAGATTAAATGGTATGAAAATTCTATTCTAGGCTGCTCAATCGAAGAGTGGCTCTCCCTAAAAAGTGTAGAAGATTTTAACCATTGGCTTGAAAAGAAACGAGCTACTCAAGACACAACGGCGACTATGTGGTCAAACCTTCTCAAGACCAAAACTAAGAAGTCTAGTCCTCAAGACACGCATCCAAACAGTCAATGCCATTAAGTTAAGCAGAAATACGTTTTTTTTGTAGGGTGGGTAGAGCAGAGCGAAACCCACCAAACCTTTGAAATTTATAACAATGGTGGGTTGGGCGTCCCATAACGATGTTGCGCGGGCAACCACAAGGGATTGCCCCTACCCACCCTACAAAAAAACCTTAACTTAATGGCATTGATCCAAACAGTGCCGTTGAACTGTTTACCACTTTTGGCCGCGACATTGGTCTCCATAAACTTGGCAAAAGCGAAGGCAATCTACTGAGTTACGGTGCTTTTTTCCATCCTGAAAAATGGCAACCTCCGTTTAACAAGCGCCATTGCTTACTTGCACCGGGTTTTTATAATGCCAAAAGCGGCACGATAGAAACTTTTTCTTCAGCAGACATCAAAGAACATCTCAAATATTCTTGGTATCGAGGTAAAGATAGTGGCTCCCATCCTTGGGAAGCTGATACCATTCCCAATTATGCCCCAGAGTCTGAAAAATACAGTTGGGCAAAAGCCCCTAGATACAAGGACACCGTAGTAGAAGTTGGACCATTGGCAGAAATGGTCGTTGCTGGCGATCCATTGATAACCGATTTTTTCAAACAAGAAGGCTCCAATAGTTGGCTGCGTCAATTCAGCCGCCTCCATCGTCCGGTTATAACCATGAAACTGATGCGGGAAACGTTCAAAGAAATTTTGAAAAATATCAATGAACCGTTTTACCAAGAACCCTCAACACTGGGAGATGGCGAAGGTGAAGGACTAATACAGGCAGCGAGGGGATGTTTAGGACATTGGGTTAAATTCAAAAACAATCAAATTGAGAAATATCAGATTATCACCCCAACGGCTTGGAATGCGTCCCCAAGGGATTCTGATGATAAACTTGGACACTGGGAAAAAACCCTAGTTGGTACTGAAATTCGTGATATTGAAAATCCTGTGGAAGTTGGGCATATTATTCGCTCCCACGATGCCTGCCTTGTGTGTACCGTTCACTTTTTGGAGACGGACAAAAAGGTACGGTTTCATTTGCCGGGGGCTAGTATGAGTTAGTTTTATCGTTGCAGGACGCGGAGCGTCCAAGCAGGCATTCCCACGCAGAGCGTGGGAACGAGAAAAAATGTCGGGAATGGAGCGGATTTCCCGAAAAGTTCGTTGTTTCGAGAATGGAGCTACGCGGATTTCCCGAAAAGTTCGTTGTTTCGGGAATGGAGCTACGCGGATTTCCCGAAAAGTTCGTTGTTTCGGGAATGGAGCTACGCGGATTTCCCGAAAAGTTCGTTGTTTCGGGAATGGAGCGCAGCGGATTTCCCGAAAAGTTCGTTGTTTCGGGAATGGAGCTACGCGGATTTCCCGAAAAGTTCGTTGTTTCGAGAATGGAGCTACGCGGATTTCCCGAAAAGTTCGTTGTTTCGGGAATGGAGCTACGCGGATTTCCCGAAAAGTTCGTTGTTTCGGGAATGGAGCTACGCGGATTTCCCGAAAAGTTCGTTGTTTCGGGAATGGAGCTACGCGGATTTCCCGAAAAGTTCGTTGTTTCGGGAATGGAGC
>JSZA02000130.1 GCA_000785145.2 Candidatus Thiomargarita nelsonii | reverse complement strand
TCCACAGGTTTTTAATTTCTACTTTTTTAATGTATTTAATATTTTCCATTTTGCTTTATCAAATAGTTAATAAATTATCGTACTGAACGTGTTTCATATCATATCATATTTCCGCATCGTGCTATTAACTTTTTTCAAAACTTATGATTTTTTTGACACAGAAACGTGAGCCTACCACCACAAACATGCAGCAACAATTTAATCGCAGTATTGCGCGGGCTTTGGGTTGTGTTATTGATGTGGTAGAAAATTAAAATTTAACTGAAAAAAAACTTGTGATGAGCAAAAAAGTCGGTATTATGCGTTCAATCATATCAATTTGTGTTTAGTCCACAAAAAAAAATAACCCAAGTTTTTAGCTTACTGATAACTGATGCATATAGCCTCAGACTTTGGAGGAAAACGCCTTAAATTCTTGGTAAAGCCCATATTTCTGTTGGTGATGATGTCTTTGTTACCGTACAAAATGGACAAGTTATTATCGAACCAGTAAATCAAGTACGCTGTGAATACCATTTGAAAGACTTGGTTGCACAGAACAGCAATTATGAACCTTCTAAAAAACGTACAATTGGTGAGTACGTTGGGTCTAAAATCACAGGCGTATGACTCGCAGCAACATAAAGACTCTCGGAAAAAAGCGCCGCTCCTCGCACCGCAGTCTTTTCAATCGCTTGCCACTGATTCAAGTCACTGACACGCCCACGAGCGTTGCCAAGATGAAGATTTGTCATAGGCGTTTTGCTGCGCCCCTTCACAGCAGAGCCAATCAATAATCGCTTTAATATCTTCACGTTTTTGATAACGTCTGATTTTAAGCCGTATCAATGAATTTAAGTACAACGGATTTACAAAAAAAGATTACCACCCCTTGTTACCTTTCTTCCATTCCTCCAATTGTTTCAGTGTAATCCCCATTCCCGCAATATTATATGAAGCCAGTGTATTCAGATCATGCTGTAAATCTGCTTTAAATTTTTCCTGATCGTTTTCAGGTACATTTTCTTTTAGATAATTGTTGATATATTCCTCTTGTGCCGAATCATACAATTGTTGTGTAACAATATAAGCAATAAGTTGACGACGTTGTTGGCGGTATTTAACTCGTAAAGTATCAATCCCTAATGATTTGGCTCGGGTTTCGTAATGCTTGCAACTGCGTAAATATGACCAGACATAAAGCTGTGCCAATGGCTTGATTTGGTTGAGTTCATAGCATGAAATAAGTGCTGATATGTAGTCATCAATTGCGATGTCATTAAATGAAACCGGAACCAGGTTATGGCGAACCAGTGGAATATTCGCAGCAAGCCGCGCAGTTCGTTTGTTTACATCAATAAAGGCTTGGAGATAGGAAATATGCACCAGCAAAAAAAAACTTTGTTCATAAGGATTTTGTATTTGTCGGGCTTTGGAGACGATACAATTGAGCTGTGTTGTGAGTCGTTGTTTTCCTTCCAATGGGATATAGCTTGATAAGGCTATTCTTACACCCGTCTCACGGATTTGTCCAGCATCTTCAGGTTGAATCAATCCATCTGCTAATAAATAATGCAATGTGCGGATATTATCAACATTAATTGCCATCCGATTGATACCGTCCACCAGATAACGGATTGCTTCTTTATGATTAAGCAGCATCACGGTTTCCATATCTAGCTTATTTGCCGCTGTTTTGCCTTCCAATAATAACTTTTCAGTATCTACGAGGCTATAGGTATTTCCTTCCAGCCGTGCCGAGTTATAAGACAGGTTGATTAGCAAATGATTGAAAATCTTGCGAGCATAAGTTCCAGCAGGCAAATTATCTATTAATGGTTTGCCCTGCTGGTGTAGCCGCTGGCGTTGTTCTAAAGACAAATAAAAAGTCTGGTTAGCTTGATAGGCATCTAACCAATCGGCATTATAGCTACAGGGTTCACGCTTAATCAAAGCTTGGCGGATTTGATCAATGATAGTCTGGTTTTTTACTGTAAAAATAAAGCCTGAATAATTGCTATCAAGAACTGGAAAATACCGTAAGCCTTTGTTTTTACCTTGCGACTCAACCAAACCCAATTCAATCAACTGTTGTAAACGACGACGAATGGTGCGGTTAGATACATTGTCAGATAGATTCAGTTTTTCCGACAGTTCAGAGATAGCAGCAGGATGGTTGAATGTTTTCAGTAATGTAAGGAGTGATTTTAGTTTTGGGTTCATATCGGACAATTATAGACTATATATCGGACAAAAATCCAGTTATCGGACATATATCGGACATTTTGGGTTAAACATCAGACAAGAAAAACTTATGTCGGCTCGATGAGTGCAGAGCGTGGAAACGATACTGACAACTGATAAGTATCCATCCCAGCATCGCTAATGCCCGGCAAAAGATCGCCAAACGCATTGAATTCTAAAATCACAGGCGTATGGCTACGCAGTTGCAGCATAATATCCAAGCCAACATAAAGGCTCTCGGAAAAAAGTGCCGCTCCTCGTTGGGCCGTCTTTTCAATCGCTTGCCACTCTGTCTCTGAAAGATTCAAGTCACTGACACGCCCACGAGCGTTGCCAAGATGAAGATTTGTCATCGGCGTTTTGCTCATTCGCACCACGCGATGTCGTGCCCGCCCCGCCATGACGACGATACGCAAATCATACGCATGTCCCTTGTATTGTGCTTTCGGTAGCCAATGTTCAACATGTGCCCCTTCACGGCAGAGCCAATCAATAATCGTTTTAATATCCTCACGTTTTTGATAACGTCTGATTTTCAACGAATTATATAAAATAGCTTGTCCCTCTCTATCGAACAATTCCACCGAAGTATGCGCCTGTTCTCTGATGCCACGTCCATCCATTTCATAAGCGACAACGCCTGATGCCGAAGAACCATAAGCCAATTTAACAAATACCCGTCGTTGTCCCCTCTCAATCATCTCTTCGCGTAGTTGCTCGTAGGACTCAATGCCACTGAAACTGCGCGGAACTGGGAGATTGTTCTCTTGACACATTTGATGACAATGGCGTTTATCAAACATAGTCAAAATGTTGAGCGGCGGATTCATCACCCTGAAATCGGTCCCCGCTTGTCGCAAATTTTCAAAAGTCCTTTGCATTGTCCGCAAAAAGCTGGAAAAACCTTGATACCATTGACGCGGATTATAGAGACGACCCTGTTCATATTCTAATTCAACCGCACGTTTTGCGCCAAGCGCGATAAATTGCCGTTCCACTGCAAAATCTTCGCCCGGCGATTCTATGCGAATTATGTCTCCCGATTGAATGATATTGATTAAATGTTGGCGAGCGGAGAGTAAATCTAAATAGGGTACGACAGTGGCAGGGGGCAATCCTAATCGGTGCAAAGCCGCCTGAAATAAGCGCACGCGCCGATTATCGGGATTGCCAATAACGACATAACGGGACACAATTTTATTTTTTTCCCTCTTATTCAGCAACCGCGACGTAGCGTTCATCCTCATCTTCTTCTTGCTGTTCGCTGACATCGACTTCTATGCCCAATCTTTCCAACTTTTCTATCATTGTCCTAGACAGATAATGATGATGTAAATCCAATTTTTTCAAACGCCCATAACCCTCTAACAAGGCTTGTGCTCCCTTATCAGTCAGCGTGCCCATAGAAAGGTCTAGAATTTCCAACTGCTTTAGAAAGGGCGCATCAGCAATCTCAATGGCAATCTCATCAGCCATCTCACTATCGCGCAAACCCAAATAGCGAAGTTTCGGAAAATGCCCCATCTCAAGCAAGGGCTTGATTGTTTTAAGGCTACCATCGAAACCGTAATCGGCATCTCCCAACCAAAGTTCTAAGTGTTCCAATGCGGGGAGTTTAGCATTGATCACACACTTAATAATCTCGCTGGGCAAGCCCCCACTTTCAATAATCAGCGTTTTTAAGCTATAGTGTCTCAGTTGACTAAACTTTAACTCATTGGATCCGCGCACGCCCAATGTTTCAAGCAATGGAAAGGCATTAAGTAAGGGCGCATAATCGGTTTGAATAATCCAAGAAATTTCGTTTTCATCAAAAGTGATGTCTCCAACAAACAATGCCTTGAGCTTGGGCAATTTGTCGCGCTGCTCAATAAGCAATCGTAATAAATATTCTGGGCTGTTCTCATAGGAGTCGCGCCACTGACCTATGATCAGTGCAGGCACTGATGCGGCACGGGGATCCTTGAGAAATGTTTCTAAAATCTCTTTGACATCAATCTCTTTATCATAATCAAAGGCAAGACGATAAACTTGAGCAGTGGGGTTTTCAATGCCCAGTTCCGGCTTGAAATCAATGACGGGTAATTCATGAAATTCTGTTTTGTGATCTGCTATTGACATAGTTTAACGCCTATGGTTTTTGCTTGAATACCACTAAAATGATATTATTATACTACAGCAAGTCCTTCCAAGAGCAACAATTACCAATTTAACTTTAATAAAATATATATAGATATGAAAAATAAAGACAGGTTTTTAGGATGTTTTATTGGACTGGCAGTTGGAGATGCTTTAGGAGCACCTATCGAATTTTGTAGGCGTGGCAGATTTAAGCCCATTTCTTCTATGGTTGAAGGAGGAAAATTTAAACTGTCTTTGATCAGGTATAATCAAACTGGTAATCCTTATTCTGGTTTAATTAATCCCAAAAGGCCAGGTAATGGTTGTATTATGCGCTTAGCTCCTATCCCTCTCTTTTTTTTTCCCGATAAAGAAAAAATCATCCATTTTTCGGGAGAAAGTTCCAAAACGACGCATGGAATGCCTGAAAGTATTTATGCAAGCCGCTTATTTGGCAAAATGTTATTTGAAGCACTTTCAGGCAAAGATAAAGAGTCCATTTTATTTAATAATGAACCTGAACTAGATGCGCCAGATAATATCAAAGAGATTGCTTTAGGCACTTATGCAGATAAACAAGAGAATGAGATTGAGAGTACTTTTTTTGCGGGAAAATGTTTAGAAGCCGCGTTATGGTGTTTTTTACACTCAGAAAACTACAAGGATGCGGTACTAAAAGCTGTTAATCTTGGAGGAGATGCAGATTCTACCGCCGCAGTTTGTGGACAAATTGCTGGTGCTTATTATGGAGTTAAAGATATTCCGTCTCTTTGGATTCAGAGCATTGTCAAATCTGAACTGATTCTAAATATGGCAGAACGTTTTTTAATTGATAGAATTTTGTAAAATCAATATTTTAACATCTTTTTTCTCTAGCGGCAGCGAGTTGCAAGGCAATGGCGCACTCCTTAGCCATGATATATATCAGTTCTTTTTCCGCTTGAAACGAGTGCGGCGTGTTTTCTAAACAAATAAAACCTATTATTTACGTGTTTTATGACGGGCACGACTAAACCATTGGGGGGCAATTCAACTGAAATATGATTTTGAAAGTTGACATTGTTATTGTAAATAGGTATGTTAAAATGATAATGTATTCAAAAAGTAAGAGATAAAACAATGGAAATTGAAATTAAACGCTTAGAAAGCGAAGCCGCTCGACAAAAAATACTTATGTATGTTGAACGTCTTGAACAATTATACACCGATATACGAGTATGGTTAGCCAAAGAAAACCTACTAGTCATTGATACTGGTATTGATATATTAGAACAGATGGCGACTTATCAAGTCACGGGGTTATCAGTTCAAACTCAAGCGGGCAAAGTACTTGCTGAAATTCAACCTGCTGCCGCCTCCGTCATTGTCGCCGAAGGGAGAATTGATGTGGTTGGCTGGTTGGGCACAGAGTATTTATTATATATGCTTAAACCTCGCCCTGAATTAGGAAAACCTTTATATAAAGGGCTAAATCAGGACGCTTGGTATTGGATAGAAGACAGCTATCGAAATCGAGCCCACCGTTTAGAAAAAAGCTTATTGTTAGAGTTGATTACTTTGGTGAGTGATTATGAGTTCGACTAATCCTTTAGTTCCGATTTGGACAGCTTATCAAGTGGCTGAGGATACTTTTAAAATGTCTCGGCGAGTGGTTCACTTTGCAGAACGTGCTGCTGAAACATTGAATGTCCTTGATGCTGATGAATCAGAGACAAAGAAGGCTGTGGCTTTCGCTCAATATAAAGCGGGTAAGAATTTTTTAAACCGCATCAAAGTCCTCAACCAAACAGATACGTTAAATTCACTCTTAACACAAAGTGCTCA
The DNA here is from genome assembly GCA_000785145.2 of Candidatus Thiomargarita nelsonii. Taxonomy (GTDB): domain Bacteria; phylum Pseudomonadota; class Gammaproteobacteria; order Beggiatoales; family Beggiatoaceae; genus Thiomargarita; species Thiomargarita nelsonii_B. Next base: position 12,000 of record JSZA02000130.1, on the reverse strand, counting down.
AGAAATCAGTGATTTATTTGTCTTATCCTTATGGGCAACGTTTGAACGCTTTGTCAAATATTTTTTGCAGGAAAAAGGCAAAAAAATACGCGAAATTTTACCCCTTGATTTAGGAAAATTTTATTATCAACAGCTCTATCAAGAAATAGACTATTGGAAATCCGACGATATTTTGGATTTATTGAAATACAGTTTATTTAAAGGCGATGAACAACAGATTGGACAGGCAAAAGAAGTTTTAAAATACAGAGATTGGATAGCGCATGGCAAAAATCCTAATAAAATGCCTTCATCTACCATTACGCCAAAACTGGCTTACGATAGATTGCATGATATCATCGAAATTTTGATAGTGAACCAATGAGAGTTAAATGGTGGGGGGCAGCGAAGCGGGCCAGAGGTGCGCTATCGCTCTACCCACCCGACATTTAACTCGCAGGTAGTTGTTACCTTTATGAAAAATTAACAGGCCCCTGTTTGGGCAACCTCGTCGGTTTGTTTTTGCTTGAATACCACTAAAGTAATATCATCATACACCTTTTGCTCTCCAATGTATTGTTTCACATCGGCAATGACTGCCTGTTGTATTTCTGAGGCGGACAAATGCCAATTGTCAGTGATAATTTCACACAAGCGCTCTATTCCATATTCTACCTTATCTTGGTTAATGGCTTCTGTAATGCCATCCGTGTGTAGTACCACTCCATCTCCGGGTCGCAATTCCAGCACTTTTGGTGACATAAATGTGCTAATGTCTGGTACCATGCCAATTGGAAAACCTAAATCAAGGGTATTCACCCGTTCAAGTTTGCCATTCTGACGCACCAGCAACACATCTTCATGTTGTCCGATCAAGCGTAAAAGGCCCAGCCCTTGCGTTCTCTGGGGTTGATAATCTACTAATGACAGTGTTATAAATTTATCATTATTCATCCGTTGCACATTGTGATAAATGGTACGATTGAGACTGTTCAAAAAATGGTTATAATCAGTAAGACCACTGTCTAACAGACTACGCACAGCGGCTTGTACCATCAGCATCAACACGCCGCTTTCAAGTCCATGTCCCGTGACATCTCCGATACCAAAAATGATATGTTCCTTGTATTGAATGATATCATAATAATCACCCCCTACCTCTTCGGCAGGTTCCATAAAAGCCGCAACATCTAAGTAGGCTATTTCCCTCAGTTCGGCTTCTGAGGGAAGTACCATCTGTTGTAATTTTTGTGCCACCTCTAATTCGCTACTCATACGCACATTTTCAGCTTTTAAACGTTCATTTAAGGCACTTATTTTTTCCCTAGCGGCAGCGAGTTGCAAGGCAATGGCGCACTCCTTAGCCATGAGAGATATCAGTTCTTTTTCCGCTTGAAACGAGTGCGGGGCGTTTTCTAAATAAATAAAACCGATTATTTTTTCAGAGGTTTCAAGCGGAATCTGGGTGACATTGGCTGGGTGATTGGCTATGTCCTCTTTAGTAAATCGGCCCCTTGTGGCTTTAACCTCTTCCCCGTCATCAGTTGAGATGATTAGCATCCCATTGTTGATAGCACTGTTGTTTTCGCTCAGTTGATAAAGGTGAAAAATATGGTTGAGTATTAATTCATAAAGGGAGTTGGTCGTTTGGTGAGGTTGGTATAAATCCTTGGCTAAGTCCAGAATAGTTTGAAGTCCCTTGCGATTAGTATTGAGCGTATTTAAATCGTGGTAGGATTTTAAGGCAAGACGAATCGTGGTATAAAGTCTCTCGATAGTCAGTTCTGTCTTCTCTTTAAAGTCGTTAATGTCATAGCGTTCCACAACCTTTGTTTCTGGGAACTTTCCAGCTTGACCCGTGCGAATAATAAGCCGTATCAGTGAGTTTTTGAGTTCTTGACGGATAAACTCAACTAACTTGAGTCCGGCATCATCGGTTTCCATGACGACATCAATTAAGGCGACTGCTATATCTGACTCGGTGGCCAGAATTTCCCGTGCTTCAATACCTGACATGGCTTGGAATATTTGTAATTTTTTGCCTGCAAATTCAAATTTCATGAGCGCCAAGCGAGTCATGGCGTGGATATCGGCTTCATCATCGACGATGAGTATTTTCCAAGGGGGTAATTGGATTTCTTCAGTCTGCTTACTTTTTTTTTTATTTCTAATGAGTTTCATTTTATGTTCCAAAAATTAATAAGAGAAGTCCCAAATAATAAATATACCAAGGGCAACCACAAGGGATTGCCCCTACATGCAAACAAATATTGTAGGGGCAATCCTTTATGGTTGCCCTGACTGCCAAAAGATAATAAGGCAACTCCCAAATAATAATATAGCAAGGGCAACCACAAGGGATTGCCCCTACATGCAAACAAATATTGTAGGGGCAATCCTTTATGGTTGCCCTGACTGCCAAAACTTAAACTTGTAACTTCTCCAGTGCCAAGGCACATTGATTAACCAAGATGTTAATCAATTCCTTATCCGCTTCATCTATATATTGGGCATTCTCTAGGTAAATAAAACCTATCGGTTTGTCGTGTACCCTCAGTGGAATCAAAAGCGCTCCAGACGGTAATATGTCGCTAGATTTTGTTTCGAAAACGCGCTCTGAACAGGTTGTTATGATTTCTTCTATTTCTCTCTTATCCGTTGGATTGCACAATCGACCTGTACCCGCTTGAATTTGATGGTCTTTTGTTGTGACAACGAGACCATTACTGATGCTGGAAATCAGACCGCTTTCGCCTAGATTGCATAAGCCAATCATTTGGGTCAGTACCCCGTTAAAAAATTGGCTGAGGGATTGGGGCAGATACAATGCTGGGGCTGCATCAAGAATTTTGGTGAGGGCTTTCCTGTTAGTATCAAGGGTGTTGAGATCGCGGTACGATTTCAAAGCGAGACGCATTGTTGTGTAAAGTTTTTCTGCCGTCAGTTCGGTCTTGTCCTTGTAGTCGTCAATATCGTAGCGTTCAATCACTTCTCTTTCTGGTGCCGTACCGGGTTGACCGGTGCGAACAATGAGCCTAATCAGTGGATATTTGAGTTCATTGCGGATAAAATCAACCAGTTGCAATCCGGCATCATCGGTTTCCATCACGACATCAATTAAGGCGACGGCTATTTTCTGTTCAGTCGCCAGAATTTCTCGCGCCTCAATACCTGACAGGGCTTGGATTATTTGTAATTCTTTGCCTGCAAATTGAAAGTCGTCGAGCGCTAAGCGAGTCATGGCGTGGATATCGGGTTCATCATCGACGATGAGTATTTTCCAAGGGGGTAGTTTTAGCTTTGCGCCATTGCTGTTTTTTTTCTTTTTAATGATTTTCATGGTTATGTCCAGTGTAGGGAGAGATCAAGGGCAACCACAAGGGATTGCCCCTACGAACAATCACGTATCCTGTAGGGGCAATCCTTTATGGTTGCCCTTGCTCTCTTTATGGTTGCCCTTGCTCTCGACCGGAAATTCAATTTTAAAGAGAACCCCTTTGTCGAGGCTGCTTTCGCAAGTCATTGTACCATTTAGCTGGCTAGTCACGATGTTATAACAAATATACATGCCTAAGCCACTGCCACCCTGAGTACGGTTGGTGGTAAAAAACGGTTCAAATATCTTTTCTAAGACATCAGGTGCGATGCCTTTGCCCGTGTCTGAATAGTCGATATGTAAACGCTTTTCCTCCAAATGGACTGCGATCCTAATGCTACCGTCATTTTTACCCTCTTCAAAGCCATGTATCAGACTATTCATCATCAAATTGCTGAGAATCTGTTCCAGTGAACCCGGAATACTGTAGATGGCAAAATCCTTGGGGCAGTCAAGTTGAATTTCAATGGCAGTCCGTTTGAACTTATTATTCAATGTATTAATGACATCTTCAATAATGCTTTTGACTTCAAACTGCCTGACATCTTCGGAGCTTTGATCAACAGCCGTGCGTTTAAAACTGCTGACCAAACCCGCTGCCCGTCTTAAATTGGACTGGGTGAGTTCTGCCGCTTGATCAATCGCCTCCAGTGTAGAAACCAATTCGTCTTCATCGACTTCTTCTTGCTCTAGCAATTGGTTAATAAATTTGGAGTTCTTTTGCAATACTGAGGCGCTACCCACTGCGACTCCAATAGGTGTATTGAGTTCATGGGCAAAACCGGCGACTAACCGCCCTAGCGATGCCATTTTTTCGCTTTGTACCAGTTCATTGCGCGTGTGTACCAATTCTTCTATGCGGTCCTCAATGGTTGTCAGCATCCCATTAAATCCGTCAATCAAGTGCCCCACTTCATCATTAGCCAATTTTTTCGCTCGGAGGCTGTAATCTTTTTCTTTGGAAACCGTTGTTGTGAGTTTTAATAAATTATATATGGGCGTGGTGATAATGCGCTGTAATTTAGAGGCTAATAGCAGCACCAATATCAGAGAGAGCAATATAACGACAATTAAAACGCTGCCATACTGGTACAAGCGTCTATTGAGTTCTTTCATATCTGATACGATATAGACACTTCCTAGCTCTTCTCCATCAAGGATGATAGGTTTGAAAACCTGTAAATGATTTTCTCCAAAAAAATAGGCGCCTTGTTTTTCACTCCCTTTTTCATCCACAAAATCTGTTTCGTCTGGATTTTCATCTATCTCGGTATCGGACTCTTCTTCTATCTCTGAGTTTGACAATTCCTCTTCTTCTGTTTCAGCACCCTTGAGTACCTCTTCTAGGTTTGAAAGTGCCCCATCTATGTTTGAAAGTACCTCTGGATCAATATCGGTATAAAAATCACTGAGCTGTGTATTCGGTACGGTTGCTGGGGTGACTCCTTTTCGATAGTAGCTTGCAAATATATTTCCTTCTATATCAAATACATGTGCCATGATAATATTGGGTTTGGCTTTTAAGGAAACCAAGTTATCTTCTGCGGCTTGTTGATTATCAAAAATCAGTCCCACACTGGCATTAATCCCCATGATATCAGCGAGTGTCAATAAATCTGAACTGAGATTGCGTTTGAGTAAAAAAACTTCGTTAGTGATCAGAATACTGCTAGACAGCAATAATACAGCGGCACTCACCGCTAGAATAATCGCTTCGAGTTTGTGCTTAATAGAAAGCTTATGAAAAAAATGTAACATATATAATTTCCTCTAATTGATAGTGGTGCAATGTGGGTGATATACTCAGCACGGGCACAATTTGCACTTACTTTTGTCATTTGCACTTACTTTTGTCATTTGCACTTACTTTTGTCATTTGCACTTACTTTTGTCATTTGCACTTACTTTTGTCATTTGCACTTACTTTTGTCATTTGCACTTACTTTTGTCATTTCGACCAGCGGGAGAAATCTTTCTTTGTCATTTCGACCAGCGGGAGAAATCTTTCTTTGTCATTTCGACCAGCGGGAGAAATCTTTCTTTGTCATTTCGACCAGCGGGAGAAATCTTTCTTTGTCATTTCGACCAGCGGGAGAAATCTTTGTCATTTCGACCAGCGGGAGAAATCTTTGTCATTTCGACCAGCGGGAGAAATCTATAAGCGTTCCAAGATTTCTCCCGCTGGTCGAAATGACAGAAAAGTTTATAGGTGCAAGGTACGCCTTGCACTCCTGTTCTAAAATTGATAGCGCATTTCCATAAAAAAGTGACGTCCCGCCAAAGGGAGATCATTAGGAATAGAGACAATACCTCTGGAAGTCGGCCCACGACTGGGTTCACGGGCATCGTCATCAAAAAGATTCCGTACTCCGAGCGCTAAATTCCAATGGCCTTCTCTAATATCCTTGCGGCGCAAAGTTAAGTCAACTGTCGTATAACCATCAAGCGACGTTCTCGGATCATCAGAAGTACGATGACGCTTACCCACCCAATTGACTTGAGTGTCAAGATACCAATTCGGATAGACTAACCAATCCGTGCGTAAATAAGCTTGATGCTGAGGTGCATTACCGGCATCCTGATCTTCTTCGTCCTTCGATTCTTGGTAGGCATAATTAGCCAATAAACTGGCTCTTTTAGTCATTTTCCAGCGACTCTCAAATTCTAAACCACGCCCCGTTTGACTCCTCGCATTTTGGGCCGTCCTAGTCTCTCCCCCCGGATTGGCCACAAAATGGATCGCATCGCGCCACTTGTAGCGAAATAAATTTAAAGCCAGATGCAAATTATCTGTGGCACGGTAGTCAAAGGCTAATTCCCAACTATCAAGTATTTCCGGCTCCAAATCAGGATTACCCAATGCCACCGCATTGCTAATACTATATAACTCGCCAAATGCTGGGGCACGAAAAGCACGACCATAGAGAAATTTACTGGTCAAATCAGGACGAGTGTCCCAAACGAGGGCAAAACGTGGATTTAAGGTTGAGCCAAAATCTGAATACTCGTCATAACGTAATCCCGCCGTGAATTCCCAGTCAGGCGCGAAAAGCCACACATCTTGGAGAAATAAATACCAATTTTTTCGATCTTTTTCAGGAATAAAGGCAAAGTCTGTGTCAGAAACATCAATTAAGTCGGTGCCGGGCGGAATTGCTTGTCCTCGATTGATACCATAATTAACACGGCTGACCACTTCGTTAATTTCACCATAATAATAACCCGTGCCTAAACGGACCTTATGTTTTTTAAAACCTGAATAAAAACCAGACAAATCTAAACGAGTATGGCGTTCAGACATTTTTAGATAACTTATTTGCCCATAAGGGTAAGCACCTCCAAAGGCACCTGGCGGGAAAAACCCTATTGGCGTTGACGTTTCAATTGTCATTGCAACATAGCTCAGTTGTGCCGTCACATCCCAGTTTTCAGTCAAATCGAGATTATGGTAAGTTAAATCAGTGTTGAGACGTTCACCAGTGTACTTGCCAGAGGGATCGAGGGCTTGAGTAATACCGACTCCTGTTCCAAAATCAGACAATTTCTGATAGTCTGCCCGCCATTGCCAGACATCACGAGAAATATCCAGATGGGCATCTAAATGATCATGTTCCAAATTGACAGACCCAGGCGCGAGGGATGCTTGAGTACCAAAAATCTGATCAAATTGAGTTTGTGCGTCCGCCTCAATTTGTGCCCCATGTCCATCGGTGGTGCCGTATTCCAAACCTAAGGCAACATCGAAACCGGCCCAATTATCACTGTGCAACAAAAAAGCCTCCTGTGTGTCAAAACTCTCCATGCGTATGCCAGCTTCAGTGCCATCAATGTCGTCTTTGCTTTTTGTAATGACATTAATAACCCCGCCAAAGGCATCAGCACCATATACAGCCGATCCAGGTCCCCGAATGATTTCAATACGGGCAATCACATTGGCTGACATACCAGCCCATGTCATGCCACGATTCCCGACAAATAATGATTTGATCGGAATACCATTGATAAGCAATAACACTTGGGCATTGTTATCAGAATAAACACCTCGAATGATATAAAGTGAGCTATAATTTTGGCTACTTCGGGCAACATGCAATCCGGGTACCATTTCCAGCACCTGATTTAAATTGTTTGCACCCATGGCTTCAATATCTTGTGCGGTAATCACGGTTGTGACCGCTGGCGCACGCGCTGTCGATTGCTCAACACCTGTCGCAACTTTGACAGTGCGCTTTTTTACCAAGCCATCAAACACGTCAAACACTTCGTCCAAAGTCACTTCAATTGCAGTTAATTGTTCAAAATCAAGTTCTTGTAAGTATTCAATCATGGCCTCCTCTTCATCCAATGGAGTGCCGTGCGCTGTTGTAGCAAATACTGCAACAAGTAGATAAGAGCACCAAAAGATTTGTTTTAATAATGTCTTCATAAATGGTTCACCTAACAATGTCTGCTATTCTCAATAAATCCAAAAATGGTCTCATAGATAGAATATTCATCTGTTTATTACCCCTTAGAACCCATCAGCCTTGAAAGAAATTTAAACTTTTGGTTGTTTGATGGAGATTTTGGCACTTCAATTTCTCGACAGCTATAACCAACTAAAACTGGTAGCGCACCTCACCAAAGAAACTCCGCCCGGCTAAGGGATAATCATTGGGAACATTCAAAGGACCAGGTTGACGCACATCTTCATCAAATAGATTGCGTACCCCCATCGCAAAATTCCAAGAACCCTTATGAATGTCCTTGTAACGTAGGGTTAAATTGACCGTGGTATAGTCATCAACTGGGTCTCTCGGATCGTCCGAGGGACGTCCCCAATCACCGGCCCAATTGATTTGGGTATCCAAAAACCAATTGGGGAAAAGCAACCAATCTGTACGCAAATAGGCCTGATGGCGGGGTGCGGTATTAACGCTCTCATTGGTTTGGGCATCGAGGGTATCCTGATAGGCATAGTTAAACAACAGACTGGATCGTGCGCTCATTTTCCAGCGCGTCTCAAATTCAACCCCCTCACTCTCCCAAGCTGCCACATTTTGAAAGCGAGTGTTAGAATCCTTTGGATCAAAGGCAGCAATAATTTTATCTTCTATCTCATAGCGAAACAGGTTAAAAGAAAGGTGCCAAGTTTCAGTGGCACGGTAATCTAAGGCCAGTTCCCACGTTTCGATCTTCTCAGGATCCAGCTCCGGGTTGCCCTTGTTTAGCGCGTTGTTCTGAACAAACAATTGCATAAATGTCGGGGCCATAAAAGCCTGACCATATAGCAGCTTGGTGGTCAAATTAGAACGAGGTTGCCAGACGATAGCCGCACGCGGATTGGTTGTTGAACCAAAATCAGAATACTCATCATAGCGTATGCCAGCGCTGATTTCCCATTGAGGAGTCAATGTCCAAGTATCTTGTAGAAATAGATACCAACTTTGACGCGCCGTTTCTGGCAAAAAAACCAATGGTGTATCACTCCTATCCAGCATCGGCTCTCCTACGCCGGTGGCCAGCATCGGGCCTCCTACGCCGGAGACATAATTAGTCAGGTGCTGAGTTTTATACATATCGTCATAAACATAACCGCTGCCAGTGCGAATCAGGTGGTTATTAAACCTTGAATAAAATCCGGACAGATCGAAACGGCTGTGTTGCTCAGAAGTGACGGGGTTTGAAATCATGCCATCAGGAAAAGCCCCGCGAAAAGCCCCGGGCGGGTACACGAACTGAAATAAGTCCCAAGATGTACGCTGATAGCTGATTTGCGCGGTGACATCCCAGTATTCAGTCAATGCCGGGTTGTGATAGGTCAAGTTAGCATTGAAGAGATCAGTAGTGTTTGAACCAAACAGGTCTAATGCTCTTGAGTAGCCGAGAGCATTGCCTTGGTCACGCACAGCATGATAATTAACGCTAAAAAGCCAGTTGTCGCGCAAGATATCCAGCCGAGCCTCGTAATTGTCTGCTCCCACGTTGATAGGGCCGGGGGCTAAGGAGGTTTCGGTGCCAAATTTGCCATCCAATTGGGTTTGTGCATCAGAATCAATTATTTCTCTGTGCCCGTCCGTGGTGCTGTACTCAAAAGCCGCAGTCACCTCAAAGTCGCCCCAAGTGTCGCCATGTAAAATCCAAGCATTCTGAGTATCGAAACTGCCGGTCCGTATGCCGACTTGGGTTCCCTGAATCTCATCGGCCTTTTTAGTAATAATATTAATGACACCAGCAAAAGCGTCCGCCCCATACACCGCAGACCCCGGTCCCCGGATGATTTCAATGCGGGAAATGCTATGCACGGACGGCATATGACCAAGTTCTTTGGTGTCGCCATTATAGGTGTTATTGATGCGGATACCATTGAGCAACATCAGCACTTGCGAATTACCCCGCATGGTATATTGGGGATCATAAAAATTATTGACCGTCACAAACAAGCCGGGCACGGTTTCCAACACTTGAGTCAAATCTTTAGCACCGATGGCTTCGATATCTTGGGCGGTAATCACTGTTGTAACCGCCGGGGCACGCGCCATCGATTGTTCAATGCCTGTGGCAACTTTGACAGTGCGCTTTTTTATCAAGCCATCAAATACATCAAATACTTCGTCCAATGTCACTTCAACTTCAGTTAATTCGTCAAAATCAAGTCCTTGTAGGTATTCAATCATGGCCTCCTCTTCATCCAATGGAGTGCCGTGCGCTGTTGTAGCAAATACTGCAACAAGTAGATAAGAGCACCAAAATATTTTTTTTAATAATGTCTTCATAAATGGTTCACCTAACAATGTCTGCTATTCTTAATAAATTACCGTGCGGTTCCAAATCGGCATGACGCACCGTTTTGGGATTAATAAAAAAGCGGACTTTATTACGCCGTGTGTAAAACTGTATCATGCCTCCGTTTTTCACAAAGTGCTTCATATCACTGACAGTCAGCACATGAGAGTGCTGTGCATAGCGCAACACTGTCGAACGACGGCGGCGTTCCGATTTGCTCACATACAGGATGTGGCAAGCGGCAATCTGCTTCAGCTTTTTGATAGTTCGCACTTTCAGACGCCGCCCTTTGCGCTTTCTTTTATTGGTGCGAGCAACGGCTATATTCAGTGCTCGACCAAAAGGATGTTTTCCCAAAACGCAAAGAGTGATGCGCCTGTTAGCCTTAGAAAAAGCAGCGTTTGGCCATTCAATAAATTTGGTAAAACCCGTTAAAAACACGGCTTTTAGTTGGTATTCACGCGGCGTTTTACTGGCACCGTAACTGGGTGATGTTATACCAGTCAAGACAATCAAGAGACTCATCGTTATTGCAAAAACAATAAATGGTCTCATAGATAGAATATTCATATATTTATTATCCTTACTATTTAAGTCTACTGCCTATTCATGTAATGAAAAAGCGACTGGAAATTCCATTTTAAAGAGGACTCCTTTGCCAAGACTGCTTTCGCAAGTCATTGTACCATTGAGGTGGCTAGTCATGATGTTATAACAAATATACATGCCTAGCCCACTGCCACCCTTCGCACGGTTGGTGGTAAAAAACGGTTCAAAGATCTTTTTTAAGGCATCAGGTGCGATGCCTTTGCCCGTGTCTGAATAGTCGATATGCAAACGCTTTTCCTCCAAACGGACTGCGATCCTAATGATACCGCTATTCTTACCCTCTTCAAAGCCATGTATCAGGCTATTGAACATCAAATTGGTGAGAATCTGTTCCACTGAGCCCGGAATACTATAGACGACCAATTCCTTGGAACAGTCAAGTTGAATTTCAATGCGAGTCCGTTTGAACTTATTGTGCAGAGTATTAATGACATCCTCAATAATGCTTTTGACTTCAAACTGCCTAATCTCTTCAGAGGTTTGGTCAACCGCTGTGCGTTTAAAACTGCTGACTAAGCCCGCTGCCCGTTTTAAATTGGACAGGGTGAGTTTAGCCGATTGATCAATCGCCGCCAATGCAGAAAGCAATTCCTCTTCATCGACTTCTTCTTGCTCTAGCAATTGGTTAATAAAATTGGATTTCTTTTGCAAGACTGAAGCCGTACCCACCGCGACTCCAATAGGTGTGTTGAGTTCATGGGCAAAACCGGCGACTAAGCGCCCAAGTGAGGCCATTTTTTCGCTTTGCACCAATTCATTGCGGGTGCGTTTTAATTCTTCCACTTTATTACTCAGTTGTGCCGTTCTCTCAACAACTTTGGCATCTAAGGTGTCAAATGAGTTTTTCAATTCTCCCGCCATACCGTAAAATGATTGAGCGAGTCTTCCAATTTCATCGCGACGATTCACTGGTAAATCTTCTGTCACATTCCGTCCAAAATCACCCCCCGCAATTTGCTGGCTTGCGCCCAAAAATTCTTGCAAAGGTTGTGCAACTTGCTTGCGTAGCACCAAAAACAGCACTATAATTTCAATTAACAATGAAATCATGCCCAAAATAAAAATGAAACGGGCGGTATCGAACGCTAAACCTGCCAAAAGTGACTTGGGATAAACGGTGACAAAATACCAATCTGGGCCATTAATTTTGCTCACTGCAAGATATTCTTCAGAATTTTCAAGAACAATTTGCCCTGGCTTGATATTTTTGACCTGTTCAAAGAGGTTGATTAAATGCGAATCGCCCGTGTCAGGAATATCCACTTCGCCAC
>JSZA02000128.1 GCA_000785145.2 Candidatus Thiomargarita nelsonii | reverse complement strand
AATCGTTATGTCAGTTCTGATACTCGTTTAGGCGCGATTTGTCTCGCGTGGTGCGTGTTAGAAGGCAAAGCTTCATCCACTGAAATCTCAACCAAAATTCGTTTACGCGATGAATATCTTAACTATAGTGAGGATAATATGACGCCATCTGACAAAGCCTTTGTTGAACTCGGCAAAGCTGCAACTAGCATTCAGAAATATGTCAGTGTTAATGAGGGTTCTACCAGTGAACAGATGAAAGTGTTCAATATTTGTCTGGAAACGGTAAATGCTGTCCGTAATGCGCCAGTGCCACAAAATGCCCCAGAATCGTTGATTTATGCCGTGGCAGGCGAACTGGAAAATGGCTTGAAAGATAAAGCAAAATACGATAAAGCTAAGACTAAGCAATTTGAACTGTGCTTAAAATTTGCTGAGCAATTTGTTAATGAAGTGTGGCTAAAAGTGATGAAGGGCAAAATGGTCAGTCACAGTAGTTTGCGGGTTTTTGGCAGTATTTACCGAATGGCGTTTTTACAGACTTACATTCAGCATTTTAAAGATAAAAACGAGAAAAACTAACTCAAAGGACAACATCATGGATCGTTTCAATCCCTTTTTAGGCAACATCGACACACTTTTCACAACGACTCAGGGTGAAAAAAAAGAATATGTCCAACCCAGGCTCAAAAACCTCGGCAGCGTCAGTCTGGTACTTATTCGGGAAGCCATTGCGCCCGTCGTTTTTCGCAATTCCGAGGAAGAAATCACCGATATTGAGATTAACAGCGACGCTTATGTACGTGCCGTTCCTAATAAATTTAAATATCCTGAACGGGGGCGCGGTTTGCAAATATTGCGACTCTTCAAAGCGGGCGGCAAAATGCCACAAAACAAAATCGTCTTGACGAAAAAAATGAAACCCTCAGAGGGATTTGATTTGAATAGCCTCGTTTTCGGAGATTCTACTGTCTGGGATAGCAACGTGTTACCCGTCAAAGCGGCGGTTAATTACTCCGATGCTTTGAGTGTCTTGCCTAAACATTTATGTGTTGATAAAAGCTTTCATAATCGAGCAATGGAAGATGGTACCCTGTTTGATGCTGAGACTAAGAAAAACAGCGACAATCTATTTAATCGTCATTTTGTAAAACCGGGCACATTGCTGGTACAAGTCATTTCAACACGCGGCTGTTTATTGCCACGTATCGGCTTAGATCATTTATTATTAAGTGTTGGCGTTGCCGGCACTTACGGTGGACAAACTTCTGTCACGGGCACGAATATTTTGACGCATATCGCGGGTATTTACGGGGGGCGTTTTGAACAGCCCGAAACGTCGCCCTATAGAATCGTGCAAATGTTGGGTAATACAGTTGATAATCCCTTGTTCAAAAATGTCCAATTGTTAAGCGCTCATTTGCATGAACGTTTAAGCAAGGCGCATGAAGTCGCGATGAATTTTGATGAGGTGGGCGACTATCAACAAAAATTGGTTAAACGCTTTGAATCAGACGCTCAACAGATGGAAACGGATTATCAACAAGCCGCTGCCAAAATTGGACAGTTTTTTGATCAATGGTTTAGCGGTAAATAGCCATGACAATGAACGTGATAGGCATTCGTGCCATTACGCTGACTCCCTTTGCTTATCATAGCCTGATGGTACAAGGGGGCAGTGCTACTTTGCCAGAACTGATTGGAGATCGCGCCATTGCTTTTGGTTTAGCCTCAACACTGGGGATGTTATGCGCTAGTGTTGCTTTGCCTAAAAAAGATTATAAAAGGCATTTGAAAGCGATGCCTTTTCGCAGTTCAGTTTTTACAACAACGGCACCCCGTTTACTCACGCCGATGATTCGCCGTCTCAATTTAACAGAGGAGGGGGGCTTTGATAAAAAATTACAAAGTGTCGTTAAACGTGGCAATTTAAAGGATTTTTTCAAAACACAAGAAGTCCCTGAAGGTCAAATTTTCACGGGTGCTATTTTTGGCATAAATGGCTTTAATCCTTTTGAAGATCAGAAAAAATTGGTGATTCGCATTGGTTTGCACCGCAACGGTATGGTGTTGTTAGAACCGGCAAATATTGAATCCGTGCGCCTAAATGCAGCCACTGCGGCTTTATTTGATGATGATTTAGCTGTGGAACGGTATTGTTTGCACAATTTGCAATTATCTCCTGCCTATTCTTTAAAAGAAGCGCAGAAAAAAGTGCTTAAGTGGCAATGATTGTCGTTGTTTAGCTTCGCTGACTTCGTATCGGGAAATCCGCTTCGCTCCATTCCCGAAACAAATTTTTCGTAGTTGTTTCGGGAATGAGCGGAGCGATTTCCCGAAACCTAACTTGTTGTTTCGGGAATGAGCGGAGCGATTTCCCGAAACCTAACTTGTTGTTTCGGGAATGAGCGGAGCGATTTCCCGAAACTTAAAGAAAAAAAGGAAAAAAAAATGTCAATAACCATCGCCGCCCATTGTGTAGAAAGCGTCACAGATGACGGTTTATCTCAATTACAAGCTGATTTATTAGATTGTGAACAGCCGATCCGGATTGCGGATGCACCTACGGGCGCAGGTAAAAGTTTTGCCTTTCAAAAAGGTTTGATAACACATGAACATCGCGTTTTGTTTATTGTACCGACAAAGCGATTAGCACAAAATCTTGTGCGGAGTTTATTAGATGAGTTGATTGGCGGTGCGGGTTGGGATGAAAAAAAAGCGCATAAAAAAGTCTCGCTTTGGAGTGCTGATGGTAGCCAAAAGCTTAGGGATGAAGGGGTGACGCATATTGGTGTACATCGGGTGCGAGAAATTTTTAAGCTGGATGAAACCCGTGAAGGGGGCGAAATGATTATCGCGGTACCAGAATCATTAAATTATGTGCTGCTACGGAAATTTCGCAATCAAGGGCAAACGGATGTTGGGCTATTTCACCTTTTAAATGCCTTTGATCATATCGTCTTTGATGAATTTCATACGATTCAAGCCAGAGGGTTTGGATTAGCCGCCGTCTTTGCCAAATTAGCCGCCGCTTTGTGGGAAGACGGTAAAAAAGTACGCGCTAAAATCAGCTTTTTATCCGCTACTCCCGTTAATATCATGCCCGTGTTGAAAGCATTGGAAATTGATGAAAATAGGGTGACTTTCATAAAAGAAAAAATTGGCACCCGTGGACGATTTATTCATGGTGATGTGCAACTCAGTTTTGTCAATATTGAAAATATGCCTGAATTAATGTTGCAGCATAAAGAAGACATGCGAGCACAAGTGGCTAAAAAACGGCAAACGGTTGTCATTTATAATAAGCTCGAAGATTTGCAACGGCAGATTGTTGAATTAGAACAAGCAGTACTTGCGGCAGGCATTGAACCCGAAGAGTGTTTATTGATTAATAGCCTTGATGACAGCAAAGCCGATGCGAAACCAATGGGGCGTTTTGCCATCGGGCGCACTCAAAATCCTTATGATTTCAAAGTATTAATCACCACTTCCAGTATCGAAATGGGTGTCACCTTCAAAGCCGACTTATTATTGATGGAGCCGGGCTTTGAGGCGATGAATTTTTTGCAACGTTATGGACGAGTCGCTCGTGGGGAACATCAAGGGCAGGTGATTGTTCGTTATGACGAGATATTAGCGGATAAAAAACCTTGGTTGCGAACATTATGGGCATGGACTGAAAAAAATGAAGGCAAGAGATTAGAGATTAATGATTTAACAACGGTACTTTGTCAGTCAATCGCCAAACGCTTTAAGGATGGTACTCAAAATGAGGCTAAATATTATGCCCGCTTATCCAACCGCGCCATTTACGCCGCCGGCTTATATTGGATTGTTTTACAAAAGCATTTTAGTAGTCAAGGGCATCGCCAACAACATTTATACCGCTATTGTCCAAAAGCTGCCAAAGTAGTGGCTGGAAAATTGAATGAAGTGAAAAAAATGGCAAGCAGCGAACAATTTAAAGAGGCGGTGACTACTTGGTATCAACGATTAGAACAAGAAATGTTGACGTTGCGTGATATAGAGCCACGCATTCGGATTATCGACGGAGAGGGCAGTGCTTTTATGGTGCCTCAACATTTACTACAACGAGCGACGAATATTGTGGATCGATTTCCAATCACTTTTGGCAAAGACGACGTACAAGAAATCCGTATTGATAGACGTTTACAAGATTATTTTTTGGACAAAAATCGTTATGTGCCAAAAACCCGATCATTTTATTTACCGAATACGATGATACCGGTGGAATTGAAAGATGATTATCAATTGGTGGATTGCTGGTGTGCAAAATTAGAGGAACAACGAGACAATAGTCTTGCTTGGGATAAAGACTTTGGATTTCCTGATTCTATGCAAGCGGCGATGGATTTGGTGCGATTAACAGGATTGGTGGTGAGCGATGATCCAGAATTGGATGCAGAAAGTGGTTTTTTTTGATTTAGGAGTCCAAGATTTATCTTGGGCGTCCAAAATAAATTTTGGACTCCTAATAAAAGGTTATTAAATGAAAAGTCGTTATTTTCACTTGACTCTTGGTCCAGTCCAAGGTTTTGTCGCCCAAGCACGACGCTCTCGTGATTTTTGGGCTGGCTCTTTTATTTTGTCGTGGTTATCAGGTGTCGCTATGTTTGCGGTGCGTACACAAGGGGGAGAAATTATTTTTCCCAAAGCAGATGAAAACTTTTTAGCTTGGTTAGATGGCAAAAAAACCGGTGTAACACCGCGTCAAGGCAATATTCCTAATCGCTTCAAAGCTGAAGTTAAAAGCGGTTTTGATCCCTATAAGGTAGAAGAAAGCGTCCAAATCGCATGGCGTCAATTAGCTGAGTTAGTTTTGCAAGATTTAGACGTTGGTAAAAAGCAAATGGACATTTGGGAGCGGCAAATTGAGCATTTTTGGGAAATCAGTTGGGTGTTGAGTGATAATCAAGATGAATCGGATTTAGTTGATCGCCGTAAAAATTTGCGTAATCATTTTGTCCCCGATCAGTTAGGTGTTAAATGTACTGTGATGGAGGGGTGGCAAGAGTTGTCGGGTATTGAGCGCCCTGATAAAAAGCGGTTAGAAAAGTTTTGGCAACCCATTCAAGAGAAATTAAAACGGGATTTGGCTAAAAATGATTATGGCGTTTATGAGCATCTTTGTGCCATTGCTTTTGTTAAGCGGCGTTTTGCTTATCATTTTGGTAAATTAGGTCAAATTAAAACGATTAGGATGCCCGGTGGTTGGCATTTAAAAGGGTGGGATTTGGATATTGGGATTCCTTCTGTGTCGTTGATGGCGGCGGTGCCTTGGCTAAAAAAGGTCATTGAGACTGAAGAAATCTCTCGATTGATGCAATTGGCTAATGATTTAGGGAGTGGAAAGCAAGTAGTGCCTATTAAATGTATAAAAGAGGCACTTGATAAGAAAAATATGATTTTGAAAACTTCTGATGGTGATGTCTTTTTTGAGAATGAACTCAGTAACCAAAATAAGTATTCTGATGAGCAAGATAAGGTAGAAAGGATGCTTGATGTTCTCAAAAAAGTGGCTATCAAACCTTCGCCATTTTATGCCATTTTGCTGATGGATGGGGATTCTTTGGGCAGTAAAATGGGTAATCCTGAGAATCAACAACCTATTTCCAATGCCCTACAGACTTTTACTCAGAATGTGGCAGGTATAGTCTATGATAATGATGGTTTTCTAATTTATGCGGGTGGCGATGATGTTTTGGCTATTTTGCCCATCACAACGGCGCTTCAGTGTGCGGCTGATGTGCGTCAAGTTTATCAGGATGCTTTTAAGGATAAAGAGAGTGAGCTTCAAAATTCGACGATTTCCGCCGCTATCGAATTTGTGCATACTCATACGCCGTTGACAACTATGCTTAAAGATGCCCATGATTTGTTGGATAATGTGGCTAAGGAGAAAACGGGGCGTGATGCGGTGGCGGTGCGTGTGTGGAAACGGGGTGGAAAGGCATTGGAATGGACTCTGAAATGGAAAGATGCTTTGAAAAACAACAGGTTTGAAATTGAAAGCTTATCTGAGCAATTTCAAGATGAGGCTTTTAGTAGCCAGTTTTTCTATCATATCCGTGAACGTTTTGAAATGTTTAATAGACTTGTCCGAAAATAAGCCTTGGGCTAAAGCCCAAGGCTAAAAGCTAAAGTCACCTAAAGGTGACTAAACCCTAAACTCAGCCGGTTAGTTAGTCGGCTTTAGCCGACTTTAGTTTTTAGCCTTGGGATTTATCCCAAGGCATGTTTTGACTTTGAATTTATTTACGGACAAGTCTAATAAAGATATGAAAATATTGACTGAAGACGATAAATATGCCCTATTAGCAACAGATTATATAAGAAAAAGAAGGCTCTTTTCACTATTTAAAAATAGGTGAACCCGTTGATTGCGATTTAGGCGAACAAGTGCGATTACCGAAATTAGATGAACGGGGAGCAAAACCTTTAGATAAGGCTTGGCTCACTGAATGTGAATTAAAAAAGGTGTTAGCGGGTGAATTACCCGAAGATGTCATTTGTCAATCTAATCTGTTTCAATCTGAGCCGCGTTTAGGGATTGTTCGGGATAATGGTGTTACTAAAGAAGGTTTGCTTTATCAAGCTCAGTATTTACGCATGAGTGAATATATTAAAATCGGTGCCATTGTGAGTGGTATAGATTTTCAGCCGACGACAAAACAGCGTACTCGTTTTGGCGGCGAGGGGCGTTTGGCGAGTGTTGAAGTCACAGATGATCATATTTTATACCCACCCAAAATTCAGAGTAATCAGGGACAAAATTTGTTGTTGATGTTATTAACACCAGCAGATTTGGGTTGCAAAAAAGAGAGTTGGTTGCCAAGCTCTAATTTTAAAAAAGTTAATCGTCCAATTATTGATGGCAAAAAAAGTACGGTTTGGGAAGTCAATATTAATGGGGTTGAGTTAAGCATTATCAGTGCAGTTTTAGGTAAAACAGTCCAAGAAGGGGGCTGGAATTTACGGCAAAATTGCCCTCGCCCACTAAAAAGCCTTGTGCCAGCCGGTAGTGTCTGGTTTTGTCAGGTGAAAGAGAATCTGGCATCTGCGATTGAAAAATTACATGGATTTCAGATTGGCGAAGAAACGGCATTAGGGCGAGGTGAACTGTTCGCAGGCATTTGGAAATAATACTATGTCACAAGCCAACGCAATATTAGGATTATTGACGGAAACGTCGTTACACGCCGGCATCGGGCAAACGCTCGGCGTGATAGATTTACCAATTCAGCGTGAAACACAGACTAATTGGCCTTTTGTTTATGCGTCATCCGTTAAAGGCTCTATGCGAAGTTTAGCTGAGGAAAAATGGGACGATAAGAAATTAGTCAAAGAAATTTTTGGCCCGGAAATGAGCCATGGGACAAGTAATAGATATGCAGGGGCTTTAGCGGTTGGAGATGCTCGTTTATTGTTATTACCAGTGCGCTCATTGACAAGCCATTTTAAATGGGTGACGTGTCCTGATTTATTGCGTCGTTTTTTGGCGGATTGTCGCCGTTTAGAATTACCTGAAAATTTTAAGATGCCCGAAACTAAAGAAATGGCTTTAGTCTCGACGGAACAACATAATAAACATAATATTGATTTTGGTTTATTTTTTGAAGAATTTCGCCTCAAGCCTAAAGCTGATGATGATCAGTTAGATGCAGTGATAACAACAATTGCTGCTTTGATGGGCAGAGAGGATGCGGAAACGGCTCTCAAAAATCAATTGGTGGTGGTGAACAATGAGATTTTTAGTCATCTATCCCGATATGCGACGGCGGTGAATGCTCATATCAAAATGGGGGACACTAAAACAGTTCAAAAGGGAGCGTTATGGTATGAAGAAACTTTACCGCCTGATACTTTGCTATATGTGCCATTAGTGGCACAAGCTGTCAATGTGATTGAACAGATTCAAAATTTGTTTGAGCATCCTTATTTGCAAGTTGGTGGAAATGAAACGGTGGGGATGGGGTGGTGCAAAATAGAGGTGGTTAAAGATGATACAGAATTGGACACACCAAACGGCTTTTTATGAGCGTGTCGAGCGGCTCAATTTATATGGTTTGCATTTTCAACATGTCGCATTGTGCCAGCGGCGGGCGTGGATGTATTTGCATAATATTAATTTTGCCCAGTGGCATGAGCGGGTGGCAACGGGGAGTGCTAAACATCTTACAAGTTATGGGCGTGATCATTCAACAGAGGGGCTCTTTGGCTTAGCCCCAGATCGCATTGATTGGAAACAACGCATTGTTTTTGAAAACAAAGGTACCGCCGGTGCCGTAGAAGCCTCTCATAATCAAACCGCGTTTTACGCTGTCATATTATCCATTGTGACAGGACAAGAATGGCAAGCGGTGACACATATTTTGTCGTCGCGCAAACGCCGCCCGGTGCTATTAGATGAAAAGCGACTACAAAGTTTATGGGAAGGCTCGGAACAGCTAGAAAGTTTGGCAAAACAGTCAAAAGTCCCTAATGCAGATAAAATACGACTTTGTGGGACTTGTTCGCTGATGCGGTTTTGTGGGTATGATTAGGCGATAAATCGCCTACTACGAACGATGTTTGAATGCCTGAACGATGTTCTCGTTGTTCTCGTTCCCACGCTCTGCGTCAATGCCATTAAGTTAAGCCCAAAGACGTTCTTTTGTAGGGTGGGCAAAGTGTTTTTGTTGCCCACCTGTCGGGGCTGGTGGGCAACAAAAAGACGTTGCCCACCCTACATAAAATCCTTAACGAAGGTGGCATTGACGCTCTGCGTGGGAAACGCAGTAACGGAGCGAAACGGAGATCATGCCTGACTGGACGCTCCGCGTCCTACTATAAAAACAGGAGTATTAAAAAATGGAAACACTTTTTATTTCTCGTGATGCTAAATTAAAACAACGTGAAAATACTTTAGCAATAACTGTCGCTGGGCGGACTAAACCTTTTCCCATTGAAAAATTGAAGCATTTAGTCTTACTCGGCGAAAGTAGCTTAAACACGAAATTGCTGACACTGTGCGGCAAAAATGGCGTGCGTCTTTCAGTGTTCGACTACTATGGCTATTTTAAGGGTGCTTTTGAACCCATTGATCAAAATCCCTCTGGGCGCGTCAAATTGGAACAAGCCAAATTAATTCTTGATGATGAACAACGTATGGCGATTGCCCGTGAAGTTGTACGCGGTGCTGCCCATAACATGCGGGGCGTGTTAGCCTATTATGAATATCGGGGCAATAAAAACTTGTCACCGCCACTGAAAGAAATGAAGCGTTTGATCTATCGTATTGATAGTGCAAATCCCCCGTGTGCGGTGCCCGCCTAATAATCCGATAAATTGCCTGATTTCTTTTATGTTTTTTGAGAGTTGTTCTTGTATTTCTCGTTACGCATCCCCATGAGATGAGAGGGGATATGAGACTCACTTTGATGTTTTCGAGCAATATTCCTTAGATGTTACGCATCCCCATGAGGGGTTATGAGTATGATGTTGCGGCGAAACGGACAGAACGGTTTAAAAAATTGCTGCGCCGCTATTTGGAACATACACAATACTCTGTATTTTCAGGAGATATAACGGACACGCAGGCGATAAAATTGCGAAGCGAGTTGAGCCGATTAATGATAGCTGGAATTGTGGTTACGCATCCCCATGAGGGGTTATGAGATAATTTGAAAGGAATTGGATTATACGCTCTAAAATCGGTTACGCATCCCCATGAGGGGTTATGAGATGGACTTGACGTAAATCAATTGTCTGTTTGATGTTACGCATCTCCATGAGGGGTTATGAGACAAAAACAAGCAGGGCCCAACCGAACCGAAAGCCCAGTTACGCATATGAGGGGTTATGAGTCGTCAACGCTCGTGAGGTAGTCCGCCGGTTTGGCTTGTTACGCATCCCCATGAGGGGTTATGAGTCATGACAATGAAGCGACAATGCGTATTCGCGGGCAGTTACGCATCCCCATGAGGGGTTATGATGTTCCATTGTCACTAAAGATTGCGACTAATTGTTACGCATCCCCATGAGGGGTTATGAGTCTGAGAAATATACTCGCCCCTCTCTCTCCATCCAAAGTTACGCATCCCCATGAGGGGTTATGAGCACGAATCCAGTGGCTTTATTTTCGAGATTATAAGGTTACGCATCCCCATGAGGGGTTATGAGGCTTCATGGACTATGGCAGAGTGGTCGTCAGATGTGGTTACGCATCCCCATGAGGGGTTATGAGGCTTATCTTCTTCGCGATAGCTTTCCACATTGATATGTTACGCATCCCCATGAGGGGTTATGAGATATTCATATAATCTATTGTCACAGTCTTGGGTATCGGTTACGCATCCCCATGAGGGGTTATGAGAATCAGTTTATTAACGTCTGAGATAGATTCCGATGTGTTACGCATCCCCATGAGGGGTTATGAGAAACTGTTCACGATATGTGATCGCTTCTGCATCACCGTTACGCATCCCCATGAGGGGTTATGAGTTGAGTAACACTATCCAAGGATAATGTGTCGTAATACGTTACGCATCCCCATGAGGGGTTATGAGCTGTTGCTCCCATTATCTGCCCAAAAATGGCGCAAAGTTACGCATCCCCATGAGGGGTTATGAGACGCATCGAAAGAAGCACTGTGGACGCCTTTTAAAAAGTTACGCATCCCCATGAGGGGTTATGAGGGGGGAGTCCGAGCGTGAAAGTGCCCGTAGCCCATGCGTTACGCATCCCCATGAGGGGTTATGAGGGGCACTGACTGCTATCAGTGCCCAAACAAGCAAGTTACGCATCCCCATGAGGGGTTATGAGACTGCCAAATCATAGCGATACTCGATAGTCAATATCAGGTTACGCATCCCCATGAGGGGTTATGAGGTCGTGTCTGTACGATACGATTACGTGTCACTATGTAGTTACGCATCCCCATGAGGGGTTATGAGGATGCCTGTCGCCAAATCACGGAAAGCTGGCTTGAGCGTTACGCATCCCCATGAGGGGTTATGAGGTGTACATCGACTTGAACCGCGCCTTGGTTTTGTCCGTTACGCATCCCCATGAGGGGTTATGAGTTAACAGTACGCTAGGAGAAGGTGCAGATTTTGAAGGGTTACGCATCCCCATGAGGGGTTATGAGACTTTGAGCCGGCCGATTGTAAAGCGGTAGCTCTATGTTACGCATCCCCATGAGGGGTTATGAGGTTCGGGAAACGTTTGAAGGGTATGAACAAACGTGCGGGTTACGCATCCCCATGAGGGGTTATGAGGCATGTAAAGGTATCGCAAGGCGGAAGCGATGAAGCGTTACGCATCCCCATGAGGGGTTATGAGTGCTAATTACGGATTATTTTTTGCTTCCGCCTAAACGTGTTACGCATCCCCATGAGGGGTTATGAGACCCATGGAATGGTAACATACAGTGTCAAGCGAATAGTTACGCATCCCCATGAGGGGTTATGAGGTAAGGAATATATATAGAGAATACGTGCATTTCGAGCGTTACGCATCCCCATGAGGGGTTATGAGTGATAATGCACTGGTAAAGCCGCTATTAACGACATCAGTTACGCATCCCCATGAGGGGTTATGAGAATGTTTTTTTGCCTTGTTACCAGCGAATATAACCAGGTTACGCATCCCCATGAGGGGTTATGAGTTTTGAAAGGTGGTTTTCGCTATCATCATTCTTTACAAGTTACGCATCCCCATGAGGGGTTATGAGCCTTCTAGCGCCCCATAAATAACGGCCATTGTTGTCAGTTACGCATCCCCATGAGGGGTTATGAGAATATAAGTCCTTCATCCAACAGCTTTTCATCTGTCGTTACGCATCCCCATGAGGGGTTATGAGCTTGTTTTATAGCATAGTCAAGTATGGATTTTTCTAGTTACGCATCCCCATGAGGGGTTATGAGTTTTGCCCTTCAATTTTTTCAAGAGGATCATCAGTCAGGTTACGCATCCCCATGAGGGGTTATGAGATTCCATGGGTGGTTAGGGGGGGTTTTAGATTTATTGTTACGCATCCCCATGAGGGGTTATGAGTCACGGAAGCTGCGGAGGGGATGCGTGGGAATGGAAGTTACGCATCCCCATGAGGGGTTATGAGTTGCCACTCCACCGCAGATGAGCGGCGGGTGAGACCGGTTACGCATCCCCATGAGGGGTTATGAGGTTATGGGTCCGACTTTTGCGTCTTCCGTTGTGGGGAGTTACGCATCCCCATGAGGGGTTATGAGATTTCCAAAAACGTTCTCATCATCTATACTTTCCATGGTTACGCATCCCCATGAGGGGTTATGAGTTGCGTATTAGAGGTTGGTGGGGTTCAATATATCAAGTTACGCATCCCCATGAGGGGTTATGAGTTCGATGAAAGTCAAAGACGTTATGAAATGTTCTTCGTTACGCATCCCCATGAGGGGTTATGAGGTTTCTATATACGCACTCAGGTACCAAGTATTTATACGTTACGCATCCCCATGAGGGGTTATGAGTAAATTATTTGTACTTGTTGCCAACGTCGCATATTGGTTACGCATCCCCATGAGGGGTTATGAGTTGATGGAGGATTTCCTTTTTAACGTTATGTGTGTCCGGTTACGCATCCCCATGAGGGGTTATGAGTATAGGTATCCATCTGTCATTAGTAAAATAAAAATCGGTTACGCATCCCCATGAGGGGTTATGAGTCTGACATGCAGTGAGTAATCAAGCCGAGGGCAGTATGTTACGCATCCCCATGAGGGGTTATGAGTCAATGAAATTATTGAGTATTTCGGAGTTAAAAAGGAGTTACGCATCCCCATGAACGCTTATAAAAACTGGACAGGTGTTATGACAAAAATTAGGAAAAACAATGAAACTTGACAAGATAGTTCCATTCGGACGTTCGTTGGATGAATATCAATCTATGTTCAACTTGTCCGACTCGGACTTAGATAAGAAAATCATTGGCATAGCCGATGGGCCGGCTAGTTTCAACGCGGAAATGAATGACAGGGGAAAATCTGTTTTGTCAATCGATCCCCTTTATCAATACGGAGCCGATGAAATTGACCGTCAATTCTACAATGTCGTGGACAATATCATCTCACAAGTCAAAAATACGCCTGATAATTGGAGCTGGTCCTATCATCTTTCTCCTGATAAGTTGAGAGAAAATAGAGTCAATGTCATCAGGAAATTTATCGGAGATTATGAAACGGGAAAAGCTGAAGGAAGGTATGTGACCGGCGAATTGCCAATCTTATCAATTGATGGCGATGACTTTGATATTGCTTTATGCTCTCATTTCCTTTTTCTGTACTCGGAGCAATTTGATTATCAATTCCATCGTGCCGCTATTCTTGAAATGCTCAGAATAGCGAAAGAAATAAGAATATTTCCCCTTTTAACACTGGAACTTGGTAAGTCGCCTCATTTGGACACATTAATAAATGAACTTCACGCCAACGGCTATGAGCCAACTATTAAAAAAGTCAAATATGAACTACAAAAGGGGGGTGACGAAATGTTACGGGTTGTCAGGGCATAAAAGCCAATATCAGCCAGCAACAAACAAGACATGCTCACTACCAAAAGCTAACATATTATCTAGCGCAATTAAACAGTTAGTTTTGTAGGGGGGGTAGCGAAACCCACCAAATTATAGCTACACGACTAAATCAAACCAGTCCAAGATAAATCTTGGACTCCTCTAATAGTCCACAATTTCCCAGTAATTGTCCGTTCCCCCCATGTTTTCAATAATATTCATTGAGGTGACATGTGATTGCATGGAAATATTGCTCATCATAGTCCAGTATTCCCTTTCTTGCTGCATTTTAAGCTGATAGGCATAAAGGGCGGCTGGATCATTTGTATCAATTGGCGGTTCGCTGACTTGAGGAGTGGCAGGCATTTGTTGTGGTGCTACATTCTGCGCGATCATTTGCTGCTTATAAGCCTGTTGTTGCTCATGAGAAAGCCGTTTCCAGTTATAGTCGATAACTTGATAAAGCAGATTTGTCACGCACAGCATCTGTTTTTGTTCCAATGGCAGACTGGCAAATTTGCCAATGATTTCCCGCTTGAATTGCTGCTTTTGCACTTCAGTTATCGTGAAGGGCTGATTCAACAATTCATTCATAAATCTAGTGTAATTAAGCAAACCCTCAAAATCCTTCAAGGTAAAAGCCAGATTAGTGCTTTCATCAAAGGCTAAGACGGGGGCATGGCGATTGATGATTTTAATCAATGCTGGTTTTTGCGCTTCAAACATTTGTCGTGTTGCTTTGTGTAATTCTGCAATTAACGCTTGGCGTACTAAACCAATCTGAATCGGGTTGTTCAGTTGATAAGCTTGCTGCATCGCTTGATCTGTCTCCGCGACATCTTTGAGCAAAGCGATGGGATTGGTTTTGAACTCCTTGAGAGTATCAGCCTGAATGGCGGCTTTTTCGGAGTAGGACAGAGCTTGACTAATAATGAAACGGGTGAATTTCTGGTAAACTTCGACATGACCGGTTTTGAGCAAATGACCATTTTGTTTGGCCAATACGGTGCCTTGAATGTCCTGTGTTTGGGGTGGCACTGCTTGTGAATAGTTGAAAGTATTGCCCATTGCATCAACCAAAATCATGGACTGATTGTCGTAGTATTGTAGCCAGTAATTCATCACTTGCCCGGTATTTGGGTTTTGTATGAGCAGGTAGCCGTTTTGTAGGCCATATTGACCTTGCATTTGTGTGCCATTGCTGTATTTTAGGACGTAACGAAAATTGGGTTGCAAATTCAGCATGGTACCGTCGAAGGTATTTTGCCAAGTGCCTTGAAGAGGATTCTGGGCATGAGCGGAGGATATAATCAAAATCGTGAAACCAATCACGAGCAGTTTTTTGAGTAAGGTTTTCATAATATCTCCTGTGAGCTTTGCTATTCCATTTCAGGATCATAAAAAGATATCTGGATAGATTCACAAACCTTTTGTAGCGATTTGTCTGAAGTCACCATAATCGGTTGGGGTAGTTTTTTGACTATCGCTAAATGTAATGCATCGTTTGAGCCAATGGCAAATTTTGCGTGTTCCAATAAAATCGTCTCTGCTAGTCGAAAGACATTATCAGGTAATTCTAGCATCTCAAAAGGGCGAGATGTTGGGTTTATACCTATATCCTTCCTGAGATGAGTTATGATAGTACGAAGTGTTTTTTTCTGTACTAACTTTTGACGGAAAAAAGTCGTTACTTTGCCTACCAATTCCAATGATGTCATGGGAGAGATTAAAATGGGGAAATAAGAATTGGCGACTAAACGACGTATCCGCAAAATGCCTTGTTCTTCCTGAAAATGTTTTAGTAAAGGATTATAGTATTTCAGTAACGCATTGGTGTCAAAATAATACCTTTGATCGGCAATATTATTCATCTTGTGACATCCCTTTTTAGCCGGGCACGATGGAGACTAAACGCCTGATTTCTTCAGGCGGAACTCCTTCTGCTAATGCTTTGGTTCTTGCAAAAACACTGGCTAATAATTCCGGCATGTTGAGACCATATTTATCAAACCAATCAAATACATGCGCTTTTATAGCCGCCACTGCATCGGCTCTATCACCATGCCCTGTTAAAATTATCATGTCGGTGTTGATGCCTTCTTTATCTGCCTGACGCACAACTTCAATACCATTCATTTTCGGTATTTTTATTTCCACAATCGCGACATCAAATTCATCCGCACGAAGTTTTTCAAGCCCTTCGATCCCATCAGAGGCTGTGTCGACAATAAAGTTTCGTTTGGTAAAGTAGTCTTGAAATGTGGTGCGGATGTGATTGTCATCATCTACAATTAAGAGTTTGTATTTTCGTTCCATCGTTTTTTCCCTTTTCTAAAAAGTCAAAAAATCCTATTTCTTTAAGAAATAGGATTTTTCATACCGCTCCAACGTTATTATTTAAGCGACGCCCAATGCCCCCAAACACACTACCATCAAGGTTTGCGGCATCAATCCCAGCAATAAAATTATCAAGGCATTGGCACTGAGCGCAACGCGCATATCCATACCCGCTTCAATCGGTGTCGTGTCTTCAGGCTTATCAAAATACATCAGCTTGATGACTCGCAAATAGTAAAACGCCCCTATGATGGCAAATATCACGGCGACGACGGCTAACCAGACAAAGCCCGCTTGTATAACTTGCGTCAAGACGGACCATTTTGCCCAAAATCCAACCATGGGCGGTACGCCTGCCATCGAGAGCATCAGGATTAGCATGAGGGCGGCATACCAAGAATTTCTCTCGTTTAAGCCTTTAAAGTCGTCAAGTTGTTCCGCTTCAAAGCCGGCTCGACTGAGCAGGAGTATCATGCCAAAGGCGCCTAGTGTCATGAGTGCGTAAACGAGGACGTAAAACATGGAGGCGGCATAGCCGGCTTGTGTGCCCGCTATGATGCCTAGCATGAGGTAGCCAACATGGGCAATTGTTGAGTAGGCTAACATGCGTTTAATATTGGTTTGGGCTATGGCAATAATGTTACCAATCGCCATGGAGAGGATGGAGAGCAAGATGAGCATGTCTTGCCAATCGGCGTGTAAATTTTGCATTCCATCGACGAGTAGGCGCATTAACATGGCAAAGGCGGCAATTTTCGGGGCACTGGCGATAAATAGGGTGACAGCAGTCGGTGCGCCTTGGTAGATGTCGGGTATCCAGAGATGGAAAGGGACGGCTCCTAATTTGAAGGCTAAGCCGACGATGATAAAGACTAAGCCAAATAGCAGTATTGTGTATTGTTGTAGGGTTTGGTCGATGATGGGATTGATAGCGGCTAAGGCTGCGCTATTATCGCTATTTTCTGCCAGAATTTGTGCAATAGCGGTTAAGGTGGTGCTATTAGCCGCATTTTCATTAAGGTGTTGTCCGATCACAATGACGGCGATGTTTTCATTGTAAACGTCACTGAGGCTTTGTGTTAGCGCTGCTAAGACGGTGTGATCGTCTGCGATTTGACGAATAGTTTGGGCTAGCTCAGTTAAATCCAGTGTGCCAGTGATGCCGTACAACATGGACATGCCGTATAGCAACATGCCGGAGGCTAAGGCACCTAAGATAAAGTATTTCATCGCGGCTTCTGAGGCTTTATGTGATTCGCGGTGCATGGCAACCATTGTATATAAAGACAGCGAAAGCAGTTCTAAGCCAAGATAGACGGTTAGCAGGCTGTGGGCGGATACCATGATCATCATGCCTAATACGGCAAAGAGCCCTATGACGAAATATTCGCCTTTGAAGAGTTTGCGATCACGCAAATAGTCTTGCGAGTAGATAAAGGCTACGAAGACGATGAGGAGGATAAAGAGTTTTAACACTACACTCATCGGATCATTAACAAACATGTCATTCATCGCTAGCACTCGTTGATCAGGCGCAGTGGCGAGGAGTAGTAGGGCGGTACCTATTAATGTGCCTTGGCTCAGTTGATAGGTTAAATGTCGCAAATTTTTGGGTAGGTAGGCATCAATGGCTAGGATAATACAGGCCATTGTGAGTAGTAGTATTTCCGGCAGGAGCCCTGCCATATTTAATTGTGCAGTCATTTCTATTTATTTTTCCTTATGTTACATAGTTTGAGTTAAGATTTTGGGTGCGCGACGCGGAGCGTCGCAGCAGGCATTCCCACGCAGAGCGCACTTTCTTAGACATAAGTATTTAAGTATTTGAAACAAAAGAAGATTATGTAGGGTGGGTAGAGCGATAGCGAAACCCACCATTTTCGTCGAGTTGGTGGGTTTCGCTCCGCTCTACCCACCCTACAAAAAAACTTGTGTATAAGTGAGTGCGCTTCGCTAAGGGAACGAGAATAAAGATTTTAACATTTATAAGTACGGAGCCATAAATTTTAATGTATTTTGGAGTCGACAACGCTGCTCGCTTTGGGAAGCTCATACATAAAGTTGTGCCATGTAGGCGTTTAGCTTGGGTGTGTAAATTGACGGGGCGTGCTCCAATGGCACTTCCCCCTGGCAGCGAGACATGCGCTTTTCCAAAACTGGCTAATAATGGTCCTAAAACTAAAACGGATGCCCGCATGGTTTTAACCATTTCATAAGGGGCGGTAAATTTATGGATATGTAGGACAATGACGCATTAAAGCCGTTTTGAGCTTAGGTGGCATATTTTCATCAAGCAAAAAGCGAACCTTCATGGTGACCTCTGTACACGTTCTCTAAGGCGGTGCATCATAGAATGAGTCCGTGCGGTTTGATACTGCCGTTCCCGCCAAGCTTTGAGCTGTGTTATATAAGCATCTATCTGGGCTTGGTT
>JSZA02000144.1 GCA_000785145.2 Candidatus Thiomargarita nelsonii | reverse complement strand
TTTTGAACTCCTAACGCGATGGAGTCCAAGATTTATCTTGGGCGCCTCGTCCAAAATCAATTTTGAACTCCTAACACGATGGAGCCCAAGATTTATCTTGGGCGCCTCGTCCAAAATGGACTTGTGTATAAGGATGAGCGCAGAGCGTGGGAACGAGAAACATGTAGGGTGGATTAAGCTGCGCGTATCCACCTTATTATCCATACATGTAGGGTGGATTAAGCAGAGCGTATCCACCTTATTAATATATAAGTTTTGGTGGATACGCTATCGCTTAATCCACCCTACATGATACATGGTCGGCACGAGCTTAATCTAATCCAAAAGTTCTAGCCTAAATTCCATACAGCGTTTTTTTATCCGTTCCCCAGCACCCGGCGAGACAAGAATCCCTTGCACTTTTTTGTCCCGATTTTGAAGTCGTACTAATTCAATCTTCATGCCAAACAGGTCAACATCATCAATGTTGGCGGTTGCTTTCACTTCAAATACGGTCAGTTTGCCATTTTCTGCAATCAAATCGATCTCTGTACCATAATTTTTTCTAAATACCAGTCCTTCAACATCCATCAATTCTTGACGTAATCGGATCGATTCTGGTTTGATATTGGGATTTTTTAAGCCGTACCGCAATGCAATCGCAAACAAATCTTCAAGGGTTTGGCCTGTTCCCTGATTGCCTGTGATGACTTTTAACCATGCATCAAACCCTGTCATTTTTTCTAGTATCTGTTTCTGACCCGATTCCAGTTTGATCACACGACGTTTAAGTTCAAGGTGATCTTGATGGACTTGATCAAAGCGTTGATCGACTTGCTCAAAGCGCTGATCGACTTGATCAAACCGCTGATTCATTTCCTCGTGTAGTAAGTCCACACGTTGCTCAACCTGCTCAATACGTTGCTCCATTTGCTCAAGCCGCCGATTCATTTCTTCGCCAAGCAAATCTATTCGGCGATTGGTTTGTTCTAATTGCCGAGTGCTTTCTTCTCGTTGTAGTTTGATTTGCTGACTGGTTTGTTCTCGTTGTAGTTTGATTTCTTTCAACAAGCTCGCAAACTCGTCTCGACGTGGAAATTGACGAGCGATGATACCTTCTATAGCGGTAATGACTTCAGGTTCTTCGCGCAGCAGTTGCGGCAAAATAGTTAATACTTCTTCTCGAAAGTGACTCAAGTCTTTTTTTGCGACTCTCATATTATTCTCCAATTATTGTCATTCATAAAGAAGTTTTCATTTTAAACTATTTAAATGCGATATGCCACTTTATTTCACCGCTTGCACTCGTTCTGATATTGCAGGACGCGGAGCGTCCAAGCATGCATTCCCACGCAGAGCGTGGGAACGAGAAAAGTTTTGAGTTTTGTTTCGGGAATTTCGCTCCGCGGATTTCCCGAAACAACTAAATCCCATAAAAATGACATATTCCCCTAATCCGTTGTACTAATTTTCTCCCAAATCTTCTCCAAGCGTTGCACCGATACCGGATACGCCGTCTTCAATTCTTGGGCAAATAAAGAGACGCGCAATTCTTCTAACATCCATCTAAATTCTATCAATTCTGGTGTCTTTTCTGCCTGACGATACTTTTCCCACAACGGGGCTAGTTGTGCCGCTTTTTTGGCATCTTTTTGTGGATCCTGATCCAGTCTATTCAGGCGCCGTTTGATCGCTTTTAAGTAACGCGGTATCCGTTTGAGTTGGGTGATCGGTATCTCTTTGATAAATCCTTCATGGATTAAATGTTTCAGGTGTTCTTTTATCGATGGTAGCATCGGTTTCGATATTTTTTGCAGTTGCTGGTTTAGGCTATTATATTCTTCTAATAGACTGCTTAATACTGTGGCGTAATCGTATGCTACTTGCATCACTTGTTGTTTGCCTTGGGTGAGCCGTTGCTCAAATTCGGCTTGTTTTCTAGGCAAGGGCTCGATTAAAAATATCGATTCGATTATCGCTGTCAGCATGTCTTGTTTCAATTGGTCGCAATGTCCTATCTTCATGTATTGTAAACATAATTTTTTGTTGATAGGCATTTGTTTGTGCAATTTATTGGTCGGTAAGTTGAGCAGAAATAAGCGTCGTAAGCCGCCGCGTAAGCTTTGTTGGGCGGTGTTGGGATTGTCTAAGACGCGCAGGGCAACGTCTGTTTGTTGATCTATCAGCGTGGGAAATCCTTGTACTGTCATTCCATTCACTCTGAGTGTCACTTGTTCGGGTAAGTCTCCAAAGTCCCATTGAGTCAGTTTTTCTTGTTCTAGTCCACTTTTTTCGGCAATCTGTTGTTGAGAAGTTGAACTGGCATGATTTCCCCATTTTTCTTGTAATGCTTTCAAGTCTCGGCTCATGTCCACTGGCTCGTCGTCAATTAATTGAAAATTCATCAGTAAATGGGCGGGCAATGTGCCCCAAACGTCTTTGGAGACGGGATTGCCAAGGCGACGGTGGCTGTATCGGGTGAGCATGTCGATCAGGGATTCTTTTGGGTATTCTAAAAAACGTCCCTCTTCTCTAAATGTGACTGTCGGTTTTTTGAATGTTTCTAATGCTTCGCGTGCAACATCGGGCACGGGTACAAAGGCTCTACGCAGTGGTTTGGGCAAGGTTCGCAATAAGGCGATGATTTTTTCTTCTAGTAATCCAGGCACTATCCATTCAAAGGCGGATTGCGGTATTTGATTTAGTAAGGTGAGCGGTATTTCTACGGTTACGCCATCAAATTCATGTCCAGGCTCAAAGTGATAGAGCAGTGGTAATGTCACGCCATTAATCAGGAGTTTGTCTGGAAAATCTTGAAGGGTGACTTTTTCGCCGGCGGCTTTCATTAAGTCTTTTCGACTTAAATAAAGTAATTGTGGTTGATCGCGTTCTGCCTTTTTGAGCCATTTTTCAAAGGCTTTGCCGTTGTAAATGTCTTTTGGAATTCGCGCCTCATAAAAGGCATAGATTTGTTCGTCATCTACTAAAATATCTTGGCGACGCGATTTGTGTTCTAGGGTTTCAATGTCATGGAATAATTCGTGGTTATGTTGGAAAAAGGCGGCTTTGCTGTCATATTCTCCTTCAACGAATGCGCCACGAATAAAGAGTTCTCGTGATAAGGCGGGATCGATGGGACCATAATTTATTTTGCGTTTGGCTATAAGGGTTAAGCCATAAAGTGTCACTTTTTCAAAGGCGGCGACTTGTGCTGAGCGTTTTTCCCAATGCGGTTCAAAGTAGTGGTGTTGACATAAGTCACCGGCGACTTTTTCGATCCATTCGGGATTTATTTTTGCCGTCGAACGGGCATACAAGCGCGTGGTTTCTACTAATTCGGCTGCCATGATCCATTTGGGTTGTTTTTTAAATAATCCTGATCCCGGAAATAGGTATAATTTGGTATTCCGCGCACCTAAATATTGTTCGGTTTCTGATTTAAAGGCGATATTGCCTAGTAAGCCGGTGAGCAGGGCGCGATGAATTTCGTCATAAGTCGCTTCGATTTGGTTGATTTTCCAGCCTGATTCTTTAATTAACAGGGAGAGTTGATGATGAATTTCTTGCCATTCGCGCATTCTGATATAGGATAAAAAGTGCTCTCGACAGAGATGGCGCAATTTGTTCTTTGATAGGTGTTTGGCGTTTTCTTGGAAAAATTGCCACAGTTTTAAGTAACTTAAAAAGTCTGAGGCGTCGTTGACAAATTGTTTTTGTGCGGAATCGGCTGCTTGTTGGGCATCCAATGGACGTTCACGGGGATCTTGTATGCTTAATGCACTGGCGATGATTAAGACTTCTTCTAATCCATTTTCTTCTTTAGCGGCTAAAATCATGCGCCCAATACGGGGATCAATGGGTAATTTGCTGAGTTGTCGTCCGATTTCGGTTAATTTTCGATTGTCATCCACGGCGCCCAATTCGGTTAGTAAGGTAAATCCATCATTTATCATTTTGGTGTTAGGCGGTTCGACAAAGGGAAAGTGGTTAACTTCTCCTAAGTGTAATGATAACATTTGCAATATGACTGAGGCGAGTGATGTGCGTAAAATTTCGGGCTCGGTAAATTCTGGGCGCTGTTTGTAATCTTCTTCGGAATATAGGCGAATACAAATGCCTGATGTAATTCGTCCACATCGCCCTTTGCGTTGATCGGCACTGGAGCGCGAAATTTTTTCAATGGGTAGGCGTTGCACTTTGTTGCGAATACTGTAGCGACTGATACGGGCTAATCCGGGATCAATGACGGCTTTAATTCTTGGCACTGTCAATGAGGTTTCTGCGACGTTGGTGGCTAATACAATACGCCGTTGTTTGCCGGGCGCAAATACTCGATTTTGTTCAGCAACGGAAAGGCGGGCATAAAGGGTCAAAATTTCTGTGTCTGGGAGACGATGTTTGTGTAAAGCGTCGGCTGTGTCGCGGATGTCGCGTTCGCCACTTAAAAAAATTAGGATGTCGGCTTGTCGATGCAGTCGGTTGATTTCGTCCACTGCCTCTATTATGCCTTCTATCATGTCGCTATCTGAGAGGGGGCGATAATGGAGTTCAACCGGATAGGTGCGCCCTGAAACTTCAATAATTGGGGCTTTATTAAAATGGGCTGAAAATCGCTGAGTGTCGATGGTGGCTGAGGTGATAATCAGTTTGAAGTCGGGGCGTTTGGGCAGGAGTTGTTTGATGTATCCCAATAAAAAGTCAATATTTAAGCTGCGCTCATGTGCCTCGTCAATAATGAGTGTGTCGTAAGCTTCTAAAAATCGATCCCCTTGGGTTTCGGCGAGTAGTATGCCGTCTGTCATAAATTTAATATAGGTATCGGTACTGAGCCGATCATTAAATCGTACTTTATAGCCGACAGCCTGTCCAAGTGGGCTCTCAAGTTCGCTGGCAACACGAGTGGCAACGGTGCGTGCAGCAATACGGCGCGGTTGTGTGCAACCAATCATGCCGGCAATTCCTCGCCCTAGCGATAGGGCAATTTTCGGCAATTGTGTGGTTTTACCTGAGCCGGTTTCTCCTGCGACGATAATGACTTGATGTTCAGCCATTGCCGCCGCAATATTGTCACGATGGGTGCTGACGGGTAAGTCGTCTGGAAATTGGGGTTTTGGTAAATTGATGGCGCGGTGTTGGCGTCGTTTTAGGGATTTTTCGATGTCAGCGACGAGTTTTTCAAAAACGGTGCTTTCAATTTTTTGACCGTGTTTTGATCTGAGAGCGCGAATGCGTTTTTGTAAACGGTGTTGATCGCAGCGCATGACGTCTGTGCAGAGTGTGCTTAGTGTGTTGATTTTTTGGTTTGTCATTTTTAATCTACAAGAAATATTGTCCAAGATAAATCTTGGACTCCTACCAAATTAAAAAAAAATCCTATTTCTTCAAGAAATAGGATTTTTGCCTTAAATACACTTAAATGTCGGATAAGGTTGCTCTTTGCGGAGCAAGGAGGCAGGCACTCACTCAATGCCATCGCCTAACAGGGGCAACCATAAAGGATTGCCCCTACAAAAAAATCACGTATCCTGTCGGGATTGCCGGTTTATCAACCTAAGTCAATTTTTTTTTTCATCTTTTAATTGGTTAAGATAATCCTCAATTTCTTTAGGCGTTAACCCAGCCAACAGTTCTGTCGGTTTTAACCCAGCCAATCGTTCTGTCGGTTTAAATGCCGCTAACAATTCTGTCGGTTTAAATGCAGCCAACAATTCTGTCGGTTTTAACCCAGCCAATCGTTCTTGAGGTGACAAAGACTCAAGAAAATTGCTTGTATATTCTCGTTCAAAATCTTCCCAAGTGTAAGACATACCAATCTCCTCTGAGTGATACAATTGATATAATTGATGAAGTAGTCGCCGTTGTTCTGGATGTCGCCATTTATAATGGCTTTCTCCAAATGAAAAGCCCGATGCATTTCCACTAAAAAGCAACCAGATTGCAGCACGTTCATCTGTTGACAGTTGACTGGTTACAATAATTCGTATTTTACGAGTATAAGTGTCTACTTCATAAACACCAGTCGTTAGTTGTTTAATTCGTTTTTGGCGCTCCAACTCAATTAAAAAATGTGGATACCGAGTGCAAACGGCATATAGTTGAAATTTCTCTACTGGTAATAGTACCTTTTGAGATGGACTCAGATGTTTGCGATACATTGTATAATACCCAATCAATTCATCTAGCGTCCAAGCATCCAATGGTTCTCGTATGGATTTGTAAGTTAACAAATTGTAGTCGGATAAATTCTCCAAGCCGATGGGTAATTCCTTGAGCGGTTGTCCTTGAGACTTTTTGATAATTAAAATGTCCAAGTATTGCTCTTGAAAAGTTAAATCCTTTTCCATTTCAACTTGAAAATTCGAGCCTTTGAAAATGTCCATTAACATCAATCCTAACAGACGATGCCAACTAATTTGTTTACTTGTAGTACGTTTCTCTTTGCACATAATGTGATTTCATCATTGAAAGGGGTTATTATTATTTAACGGCTTGTTTATGTCAATAGCTAATGAATGCCGGATGGGGAAATTGGCAATTAAGCTAATCTATAACGGTATCAATAAATGTACATTGGACGCGCTGGAACGAACATAACGGTTTGGTTTATCCTTGATTATATAACATCCTTGTAGTTTATATGACACAAAAATAACCTGTAGCGGAGGACAAATAGTTTATATTTATTGGAAAATCAACGTATTAAGATAATGGTGTTTGATCCACACTTAGAGGAGATAATTAAATGGATACCCTAGAAAATTATTGCCAGATTATCCAAAAAGTGTTAGCGCAATATACTAAGATTTCGTATGCCAACGTAGATGTCCAAAATGAGGCCATTTTTGACCAAACAAATGACCGTTATTGCGTCATTTCTGGGGGGTGGGATGAAGTGAGACGGATTCACGGTTGCCTTATTCATATTGATGTTATTAATGGCAAGGTGTGGATACAGCGAGACGATACAGAAGATGGAATTGCTTACGAATTAGAGAATGCCGGCATCCCAAAATCGTCTATTGTATTAGGCTTCAAAAATCCAGATGTTCGACAATACACCGAGTACGCTGTGGCGTAAATAACACAGGCTCTTATCGTGTGGATTACATGTTTTGACTTATCCATATTATATTAAAAAAAAATCCTATTTCTTGAAGAAATAGGATTTTTAGCTCTCCTTTTCAGTGTCATAAACGATTTCGCAATAATCTTTTCTGCCCCTAAATCAATATACATTTCAACCCCACCCACTCGAATCAATGCCATCGCCGTTAAGGGCAACCACAAGGGTGTTGCCCCTACAAAAAATCACGGTTCACGTAGGGGCAATCCTTTATGGTTGCCCTTAACGGCGATGGCATTGACCCACTCGAATAGGTAACGGATCGGCTGTGATTGTCCATCCTTCGTTGATTAATGCTTTTTTAACGGTGTTATGAAAAAGGTCTTTGCTAGGCATTTAGTCTCCTGATATGATTTATAATCAATGCTGAAGCTTAACATTAAATATTTTAAAATAGCAATGTTTTTGCTTAGTGTGTTGATTTTTTGGTTATACTGAGCACCGTCATAAACTGAACTTTTTTGTCATTTCGGTTTCTTCTAACGTCGCACCTCTGGTAACGCCAGTAAACCGAAATGACAAAAGCTCAAATTGTGAAGGTGTATAGTCTCACTCAATGTCATCGCCGTTAAGGGCAACCATAAAGGATTGCCCCTACAAAAAATCACGTCTCCTGTCGGGGAATTTCCCTTACGGGATTGCCGGTACTTAAGTCAATTTTTTTTTTCATCTTTTAATCGGTTAAGATAATTCCCAAGTGTAAGACATACCAATATCCTCGGAGCGATACAATTGATATAATTGATGAAGCAATCGTCGTTGTTCTGGACGTCGCCATTTAAGTACCTTTTGAGATGGACTCAGATGTTTGCGATACATTGTATAATACGAAAATTCGAGTCTTTGAAAATATCCATTAACATCAATCCTAACAGACGATGCCAACTAATTTGTTTACTTGTAAGTAGAGCAACAAAAATATTTTAACATTTCTAGAAATCCTATTTTTTAAAAAAATAGGATTTCTTTGAAAGTTGAAAATGTTAAAATATTTTTGTTTTCTGGAAAACCTTCAGAATAAAGATAAGAAGTTTTCTTTAAATGAAATTATCAATTCGTTAATTAAGCAAGATATAGAAATTTCCCAAAAATTAGTCTATTAGCAAGCAATTTTTGTAGGGGCAATCCTTTATGGTTGCCCCAAGCGTCGGGACAGTATTATTGCGGAAATTGCGATGTTGGCTGAACAACAATGCCATATCGTATCGGGCAACCACTAGGGTGTTGCCCCTACGATAAATCACGGTCCATGTAGTAGTCTGTCGGATTAATCACATCGAGCAAAAAGTCAACAGGCTGCATGTAGGGGCAATCCTTTATGGTTGCCCTTAACTTAACGGCATCTCACTATATTACCCATCACCATACTCTCGGGCGATCTCAAATCCAATTGAACCCAATCACTATTATTCTGGAGCAGCCAAATCCCATGTTCTGAGCCAAAATCAATAATCACATCATCTTGACCATTACCATCTATATCTCCCGTCACCATGCTCTCTGGCGAGACGGAATGCAATTGAACCCAATCACTATTATTCTGGAGCAGCCAAATCCCATGTTCTGAGCCAAAATCAATAATCACATCATCTTGACCATTACCA
The DNA here is from genome assembly GCA_000785145.2 of Candidatus Thiomargarita nelsonii. Lineage (GTDB taxonomy): Bacteria > Pseudomonadota > Gammaproteobacteria > Beggiatoales > Beggiatoaceae > Thiomargarita > Thiomargarita nelsonii_B. Next base: position 9,705 of record JSZA02000144.1, on the reverse strand, counting down.
TCTATATCTCCCGTCACCATGCTCTCTGGCGAGACGGAATGCAATTGTACCCAATCACTATTATTCTGGAGCAGCCAAATCCCATGTTCTGAGCCAAAATCAATAATCACATCATCTTGACCATTACCATCTATATCTCCCGTCACCATGCTCTCTGGCGAGACGGAATGCAATTGAACCAAATCGCTATTATTCTGGAGCAGCCAAATCCCATATCCTTCGCCAAAATCGATAATCACTTCATCTTGACCATTACCATCTATATCTCCTGTCACCATTATGCTTTTTAGCAGGAACGAATGCAATAAATTCCAACGGCTATTGTTCATCCACGCCCAAATACCATAGGTGTTAGAATTAAAAATCACATCATCTTGACCATTGCCATCTAAATCCCCCACCACCATGCTCTCTGGCGAGACTGGTAGCAATAAAACCCAATGGCTATTGTTCATCCACGCCCAAACTCCATAAATGCCAGAATCAAAAATGATATCATCTTGTCCGTTACCATCTATATCTCCCGTCACCATGCTTTCGGCGGACATGTTATGTAACTGAACCCAATTCTGGTTGTTCATCATGAGCCAAATACCTTCAGTGTCACCAAAATCAATGATAAGATCGTCGTTAAGCTGAGAAAATGTTTGAGTGGTATTCCAACCCGGGTTGATCCCGTCAAGCCAAATAATTAGTTCAGAAACCGTTGTGATTAAATGGTTAGAATCTAAATTCAGCACCGATAAATGATTCAGGTTGATCAGTGGAATCTCTCCGCACAATTCGTTGTTATTCAGCAGAAGAGATTGTAAATGGGTCAAATTTTCCAATTCTCTTGGGATATAACCGCTGAGTTGGTTATTATGTAGATCAAGTCCCGTTATATGTCCTCCGCTACAAGTTATTCCATACCAACTACAAGGTGTATTCGTTTTATGCCATCCGGTGTTATTATTCCACTGTTCTCCACCGGTGCGATTGTAGAATTCGATAAGGGCTTGACATTCCTCCACTGGTATTTCAGTGACTTTGGCGCAGTTAGTATTGTCTGTGATCATCAGCACTGCTGTATTTGGGGTTCCTAATACGACATCGCCGGTGACATTATTCAAGCTGAGGATGAGAATTTCATTGTTTTCAGGCTCTTCATCGTCAATGAGCTGTACTGTAAAAGTTTTGTCAGTGACATCGCCATCTTCCCAGTTCAGGGTACCACTGGTGGCAATATAATCGCTGCCGGCTATGGCAGTGTTATCGTTGGTAATATAGTCTACCGATACGGCTCCGTCAGTCGCACCAAGACGTTTAACGGTGATAATCATCTGCCCGGCGTCTTCGGTGATGCTGTAAATGCTAAATGAGAATAGCAGCGAATAAGGGATTTGAGTTGTATTCCAATCAGGGTTGTGGCTATCAAGCCAAGCAATCAGTTCAGGATCAGTAGCCGTTAAGTGGTTATTGTCTAAATTTAGCTTTGACAAATTTAGGTTCATCAACTCAAGTGGGATGTTTCCGTATAGTTTGTTGTTGTTTAGGTGGAGATTGCTCAAGCTACTTAAGTTGCGAAGTTCTGCGGGGATTTCGCCGGTGAGTTGGTTCCAAGACAGATTGAGTTCCCTCAATTTGCTCAACTTGCCCAATTCACTTGGGATTTCGCCGGTGAGTTGGTTTCCAAACAGATAGAGCCACTTTAAATTGCTCAACTGGCCCAATTCACTTGGGATTTCGCCGGTGAGTTGGTTGGAATACAGATTGAGCTCCCGCAAATAGCTCAACTGGCCCAATTCTCTTGGGATTTCGCCGGTGAGTTGGTTTTCAGACAGTGAGAGATGCCTCAAATTGCTCAAATTCCCCAATTCAGTTGGGATTTCGCCGGTGAGTTGGTTTTCAGACAGATAGAGTTCCGTCAAATTTCTCAACTTACCCAATTCACTTGGGATTTCGCCGGTGAGTTGATTGAATGACAGATAGAGCCGATCCAATTTGCTCAAATTCCCCAATTCACTTGGGATTTCGCCGGTGAGTTGGTTGGAATACAGATTGAGTCTATATAATCTGCTCAACTTGCCCAATTCTCTTGGGATTTCGCCGGTGAGTTGGTTGAATGACAGATTGAATTCCCTCAATTTGCTCAACTTGCCCAATTCACTTGGGATTTCGCCGGTGAGTTGGTTGGAATACAGATTGAGTTCCCTCAAATAGCTCAACTTGCCCAATTCACTTGGGATTTCGCCGGTGAGTTGGTTGGATGACAGATCGAGCCTCTTCAAATTGCTCAAATTCCCCAATTCACTTGGGATTTCGCCGGTGAGTTGGTTTTCATACAGAGAGAGAAGCGATACATGTCCAGAATGACATGAAAATAAATGTCCATAATTCCAACAATCAACACTACATGAAACTCCACGCCAACCACAAGGCGTATTCGTCACATTCCACCCCGTATTATTTCTCCAATTAGCACCATCAGTACTCTCATAAAGAGCGACAAGTGCCTCGCACTCAGCGGGTGGGATTTCGGTAACTTCCGCGCAGTCAACTTTATCTCCGATATTATTTTTGATCGTCAGCACAGCCGTATTTGCTGAATCTAATACCGCCCCGGTGGCATTATTCAGACTCAGGATAAGAGTTTTATCATTTTCCAATTTCTCATCGTCAATGATTTCTACTGTAAAAGTCTTGTCAGCAGCATCGCCATCTGCCCAATTTAGGGTACCTGAAGTGGCAATATAATCGCTGCCAGCTTTTGCGGTGTCATCGTTGGTGGCATAGTCTACTGATACAGTTCCGTCACTAGCACCAATACGGTTAACTGTGATGGTCGCCTGCCCCCCGTTTTCCATTACGCTGTAAGTGGTAAACGAAAATAGCACTAGAGTTGGCCCAGAATAAGGTGTTTGAGTGGTAGCCCAAGTCGGATTTCGGTCATCAAGCCAAGCAATAAGAGTTGGTGAGGTAGTCATTAAGTGGTTGTTGTCTAAGTTTAGCTCCGATAAATTCAGGTTCATCAAGGAAAGTGGGATGTTTCCGTATAGTTCGTTGTCGTTTAAGTGGATATCCCTCAATTTGCTCAAATTCCCCAATTCAGTTAAAATTGAGCCAGTGAGTTGGTTGGATGACAGATAGAGTACCGTCAAATTGCTCAAATTCCCCAATTCACTTGGGATTTCGCCGGTGAGTTGGTTTTCATACAGATAGAGTACCGTCAAATTGCTCAAATTCCCCAATTCACTTGGGATTTCGCCGGTGAGTTGGTTGGATGACAGATTGAGTCTATTCAAATACTTCAACTTGCCCAATTCAGTTGGGATTTCGCCGGTGAGTTGGTTGGATGACAGATTGAGCGAACCCAATTTGCTCAAATTCCCCAATTCAGTTGGGATTTCGCCAGTGAGTTTGTTGGATGACAGAGAGATACCTGTCAAATTGCTCAACTTGCCCAATTCAGTTGGGATTTCGCCAGTGAGTTTGTTGGATGACAGAGAGATACCTGTCAAATTGCTCAACTTGCCCAATTCAGTTGGGATTTCGCCGGTGAGTTGGTTGGATGACAGATTGAGCGAACCCAATTTGCTCAAATTCCCCAATTCACTTGGGATTTCGCCGGTGAGTTGGTTTTCAGATAGATAGAGAGAGCTCAATTTGCTCAAATTCCCCAATTCAGTTGGGATTTCGCCGGTGAGTTGGTTTTCAGATAGATAGAGAGAGCTCAATTTGCTCAAATTCCCCAATTCAGTTGGGATTTCGCCGGTGAGTTGGTTTTCAGATAGATCGAGTTCATCCAAAGAACTCAAATTCCCCAATTCACTTGGGATTTCGCCGGTGAGTTGGTTTTCAGATAGATAGAGAGAGCTCAAATTGCTCAAATTCCCCAATTCACTTGGGATTTCGCCAGTGAGTTGGTTGGATGACAGATAGAGCCTCTCCAAATCGGTCAACTTCCCCAATTCACTTGGGATTTCGCCGCTGAGTTGGTTTTTATACAAATAGAGCCTCGATACATGTCCCTCACGACATGAAACTCCACTCCAATCACAAGGCGTATTCGTCACATTCCACCCGTCGTTATTCTTCCAATTAGCACCATCAGTACTCTCATAAAGAGCAACAAGTACCTCACACTCCGTCGATGGGATTTCGGTAACTTCCGCGCAGTCAGGTTTATCTTCGATATTATTTTTGATCGTCAGCACCGCCGTATTTGCTGAACTTAATACAGCCCCTGTGGCATTATTCAGTCTCAGGATAAGAGTTTTATCATTTTCCAATACCTCATCGTCAATGATTTCTACTGTAAAAGTCTTGTCAGGAGCATCGCTATTTGCCCAATTTAGGGTCCCTGAAGTGGCAATATAATCGCTGCCAGCTTTTGCGGTGGCATCGCTGGTGGCATAGTCTACTGATACCGCTCCGTCACTAGCACCCATACGGTTAACCGTGATGGTCGCCTGCCCCTCGTTTTCCATTACGCTGTAAGTGGTAAACGGAAATAGCACTAGACTTGGTCCAGAATAAGGTGTTTGAGTGGTAGCCCAAGTCGGATTGAGGTTATCAAGCCAAGCAATAAGAGCCGGTGAGGAAGTCGTTAAGTGGTTGTCATCTAAGTTTAGATCCGACAAATCCAGGTAGTTTAGCTCCTCCCCATTCAGGTTCATCAAGGAAAGTGGGATGTTTCCGTATAGTTGGTTGTTGTTTAGGTGGAGATGCATCAAATGCCTAAAATTCCCCAATTCAGTTGGGATTTCGCCGGTGAGTTGGTTGGATGACAGAGAGAGATACTCCAAATTACTCAAATTCCCCAATTCAGTTGGGATTTCGCCGGTGAGTTGGTTGGATGACAGAGAGAGATACCTCAACTGCCTAAACTTGCCCAATTCACTTGGGATTTCGCCGGTGAGTTGGTTTTTATGCAGATAGAGATACTCCAAATTACTCAAATTCCCCAATTCACTTGGGATTTCGCCGGTGAGTTGGTTGGAAGACAGATTGAGATACTCCAAATTACTCAAATTCCCCAATTCACTTGGGATTTCGCCGGTGAGTTGGTTGGATAACAGATAGAGATAGCTCAATTTGCTCAACTTGCCCAATTCAGTTGGGATTTCGCCGGTGAGTTGGTTTCCATACAGATAGAGTCTATATAATTTCCTCAAATTCCCCAATTCAGTTGGGATTTCGCCGGTGAGTTGGTTTTTATGCAGATAGAGATACCTCAATTTGCTCAACTTGCCCAATTCAGTTGGGATTTCGCCGGTGAGTTGGTTTTCAGACAGATCGAGTTCATCCAAAGAACTCAACTTCCCCAATTCACTTGGGATTTCGCCGGTGAGTTGGTTTTCAGACAGATTGAGACTCGATACATATCCCTCGTAACATGAAATTCCATACCAATCACAAGGCGTATTCCTCACATTCCACCCGTCCTTATCCTGCCAATTAGCACCACCAGTACTCTCATAAAGAGCAACAAGTGCCTCACACTCCGTCGATGGAATTTCAGTAACAGCCGCGCAGTCAGTTGCAGCTTGCGCTAAAGGTGACATTAAAATGAATGCTAACCATAAGGCATGAAAGCCGAATTGACGTTTTTTTAACATGATATTTTCCTATGTGTATGTAAGCTCAGTTTAAACGCTCTAATCCAAAAATAAATTATAAAAAGTCAAAACCAGACCTGGCAGGTTAAACCCAAACCTGCCAGGTCAAAATCAAAACCCGTAGCAGTGTTTTTGACCTGGCAGGTTTTCTTTTCAACCTGCCAGGTCTGGTTTTTATTTTGATTTTTTATTGACGGACAACTCTAAATATTAAGCCTTAGCGGCTCAATGCCATATCGTGCAGAGATATACCGAAGGCTCTATTTTTTAGATTGGCATTGAGCCTACACTGATGGTTTTTTCTGAGAACGTAGATAAATTGGGGTATCAGCTATGTGTTAGGCATGCACCCCATATAATCACTATGGTCTAAAAATTTTTTAATGTCAAAAAAAAATCAAAAAAAAAATTTAACCTTCGCCTCGAAAAGTGGGGATGCTCAATGCCATTAAGTTAAGACTATGTAGCGTATCCAAAAAAAATGATATATTAATCATGTGGATACGCTCCGCTTAATCCACCCTACATGTATGGTCTTTGGCTTTAATAATTAAGCCTCTAAAGCTTTTTTAAGGAGTCCAAGATTTATCTTGGGCGCCTCGTCCAAAATAAATTTTGGACTCCTATTCGGTTTTTTTATTTTGAGCTAATGTATAATATTATAAAAAACCAATCCGTTTATTCCGCGTTGTACTAAAACATGACACAAAAACTCTACATCAAAACGTTTGGCTGCCAAATGAATGAATATGATTCATCACGTATGGCAGATGCTTTACAAGCTTCACACGGGCTCGAACTCACTAAGGTGCCGGAAGAGGCTGATGTCTTATTACTGAATACTTGTTCAGTCCGCGAAAAAGCGCAAGAAAAAGTTTTTTCTGAGTTGGGCAGGTGGCGACAATTGAAAAAAATTCGACCAAATATGGTCATTGGAGTTGGCGGTTGTGTTGCCAGTCAAGAAGGTGATGCTATTCGTCAACGTGCCCCTTATGTCGATTTAGTTTTTGGTCCGCAAACTTTGCACCGCTTGCCGACGATGCTCACTCAAGTGCAGTCGGCTCACAAGCCAATGATTGATATTTCTTTTCCAGAAATAGAAAAATTTGATTGTTTGCCAAAGGCAAGAAGGGCTGATACGCCTACCGCTTTTGTTTCTATTATGGAAGGTTGTAGCCATTATTGCACTTTTTGCGTGGTACCTTATACACGCGGCGAAGAATTTAGTCGCCCATTTGATGATATTATTGCCGAAATTGCGATGTTGGCTGAACAAGGGGTGCGCGAAGTCACTTTGCTCGGACAAAATGTGAATGGATATCGGGGGGATATGGCGGGAGGTGATTTCGCCGATTTGGCTTTATTAATAAGTTATGTGGCTGCCATTGATGGGATTGATCGGATTCGTTATACCACTTCTCACCCCGTGGAATTGTCTGAGAGCCTTATTGAAGTGTATGGCGAAATTCCTGAATTGGTGAGCCATTTACATTTACCCGTACAAAGTGGCTCGGATCGCATTTTAAGCCGGATGAAGCGGGGATATACGGTGCTAGAATATAAGGATAAAGTCCGCCGCTTGCGAGAAATGCGCCCGAATTTAAGTTTATCATGCGATTTTATTATTGGCTTTCCGGGAGAAACTGAGGCGGATTTTGAGGCGACAATGGCGTTAATTGAATCCGTGGGATTTGATCATTCTTTTAGTTTTATATATAGTGCCCGCCCGGGCACGCCAGCGGCGGAAATGCCGGATGATGTACCGATAGAGCTAAAAAAACAACGCCTTGCCCAATTGCAAGCGCGGATTAGTGAAATGGCAGAGACTATCAGTCAATCGATGGTTGGGAGTGTGCAACGGATTTTAGTTGAACATCCATCGCGTAAAAATCCGCAACAACAAATGGCGGGGCGTACTTTCAATAATCGCGTGGTTAATTTCAAGGCGGAATCTTCTTTAATCGGACAATTTGTGGATGTAAAGATTAGTGAAGCCTTGCCAAATTCTTTGCGAGGGGATGTGATTAAGGAGCATAATAATGTCTTTTAAAAAGGGAATGTATCTTAAATACGGCGCATTTATCCTGATTTTTTTAATAGGCTTGATAGCGGTTGGTCTCTATTTGATGCCCCATGATGAGCCAGTCGTGCTGGAAGCCTTTCTACAATTGGAACATGACTCAGAGGTAAACGCCGTCGCGTTCAGCCCAGATGGCAAATTTGTCTTATCGGGTTATTCAGATAGTACGCTGAAACTCTGGGACATTTCAAATGGGCGCGAAATTCGCACCTTTCAAGGACATAGCAAATCAGTAAAGGCGGTGGCGTTCAGCCCAGATGGAAAATTCGTTTTATCAGGCAGTTGGGATAAGACGCTGAAATTGTGGGACGTTTCAAGTGGGGACGAGATTCGCACCTTTAAAGGACATTCTTCTTTTGTAAACGCCGTCGCGTTCAGCCCAGATGGCAAACTCGCTTTGTCGGGCAGCGGAGATTTGTTTGGCAATGAAGATCATACGCTGAAAGTGTGGAAAGTTTCAAGTGGGCAGCCGATTCGTACCATAAAAGCACATTCTTCAAGCATAAACGCCGTCGCGTTCAGCCCAGATGGCAAACTCGCCTTATCGGGTTCTTATGATAAGAGACTGAATTTGTGGGAAGTTTCAAGTGGACGCCATATTCGTACCTTGGGAGGACATTCCAATTGGGTAAGAGCCGTGGCATTCAGCCCAGATGGTCAACTCGTTTTGTCGGGTTCTTCAGATAAAACGCTGAAATTGTTTGAACTTTCAAGTGGGCGCCCGCTCCATACCTTGATAGGACATTCCGAACCAGTATTCGCTGTAGCGTTCAGCCCAGATGGCAAACTCGTTTTGTCGGGCAGTTGGGATAAGACGCTGAAATTGTGGGACGTTTCAAGTGGGCACGAGATTCGCACCTTTGAAGGACATTCCAAATCAGTAAACGCTGTGGCGTTTAGCCCAGATGGCAAATTTGTTTTGTCGGGCAGTGGGGATGGTAGTACACGCTTATGGCAAACGGGGGAATAAACTGTCGTGTTGGAGAGTACACCGAATGGATGACAACGAATAAAACCTTCAATTAGCTGATTAATTTATTGGTACTTAATGTTTTATGTTTTATTCGTTGTTAAGCATTCGATGTACTCACTACCGCTACACGACAAAAAAACGTTGTGAATCGAAAAAAAAGGAGAGATTTCTATAACTCGATGTTCAAGTTTTTTTGACTTGACATCAAAGGCACTTGGAATCCAAAGCTTTAGCTTTGGATATGCCCGCAGTCCAAAGCTAAAGCTTTGGACTCCAACATAATTCGGGACCTCAAGTCAAAAAAACTTGAACATCGAGTATAAAGATTTGGATTATCCTTGAACAGTTTGAGACAGCATTCCCGCTTCATTCCAGCAAACGTTGCAATTGCTGTTGCGATTGTGATGACAGATGATATTCCAAAACAAATTGAGAGAGAACGGTTTATTCGTTGTACTGAATCGGCACGATATGCCATTGACGCGGAGCGTCCTGTTACAAATCGTCCAAGATAAATCTTGGACTCCTATGGAAATTTTATTGAAAACGATAAAAAGAGGACACCTAAAAATGCCAAAACTCACCCATTTTATTTTTTTGAGCGTTTAAGATTAGGCGATTTGATTTAAACACCGTTTCTAAGCAGCAATTGACAGAAATTGTCAACACGCGAGCGAGAATGGATGCGAGAAACATCAAAATTCGGGGACACTCAGATAGTCAACCTTGGAAAGGTCAAACACCTACACGAAGCCGACAACTTAACCTCTCACAAGATCGCGCCGAATCTGTGAAGCGCTATCTAGTCAGCCAAGGTATTTCTCAGGACCGGATAAAAACGGAGGGTTATGGCGAAAATCGTCCCTTGGTTAAAGCTAATAACAAAAGCGCGTGGGCTCAAAATAGACGAGTGGAAATTGAAGTGAAGTATTAGAACGACGCGGAGCGTCGAGGCCGGCATTCCTTTGCGGAGCAAAAATGCCACCTTCGTTAAGGGCAACCACTTCAGTAGGGGCGGGCAACCACAAGGGATTGCCCCTACACCCGCCCCT
>JSZA02000126.1 GCA_000785145.2 Candidatus Thiomargarita nelsonii | reverse complement strand
ATGAATTGACTAAGCAAATCAAGGCGGAAATAAAATGAGCAGAAATTTTCTAATTTGGGGTGCCACCCTGTTTGCAGCAACGGCTGTATTTGCAACTGAAGGCACTATTGATAAACAACCTTTAAACATCGCTGCTATTGTGATGTTTTTACTTTTTGTGGCGGCGACGCTCGGTATTACTTACTGGGCTGCAAAACGGACTAAAACCGCTAAAGATTTTTACACCGCCGGTGGGGGTATTACAGGCTTTCAAAATGGCTTAGCCATATCGGGTGATTACATGTCCGCCGCCTCATTTTTAGGTATTTCCGCCTTAGTCTATACAAGCGGTTATGATGGCTTAATTTACTCCATTGGCTTTTTAGTCGGTTGGCCTATTATTTTATTTCTCATTGCGGAACGACTCAGAAATATCGGCAAATACACCTTTGCCGATGTCGCCTCTTACCGTTTATCACAAACCCCAATTAGGACCTTATCCGCCTTTGGTGCCTTAGCAACGGTTATATTATACCTGATCGCACAAATGGTCGGTGCCGGACAATTGATTCAACTACTCTTTGGTTTACCTTATTGGATAGCTGTCGTCATTGTCGGTACCCTGATGATTTTATATGTCACCTTTGGGGGCATGTTAGCCACCACTTGGGTACAAATCATCAAAGCCATTTTACTACTTTCAGGGGCCACATTTATGGCCTTGGCAGCCCTCTATTATTTCGACTTTAGCTTTGAAAAAATGTTCACAGAAGCGATTAATATAGATAGAACGGCGCCGGGTATGAAGTCAGGAGAAGCCATTATGTCTCCGGGAGGTTTAGTGAACAATTGGTATGATGCGATTTCTCTGGGTATTGCGCTGATGTTTGGTACAGCCGGATTACCGCATATTTTGATGCGCTTTTTCACCGTAGCAGATGCCAAAGAAGCGAGAAAATCCGTCTTTTTTGCCACCGGATTTATTGGCTACTTTTATATCCTGACATTCATCATTGGCTTTGCAGCCATCGTCTTAATTTCTAAAAATCCTGACTACTTAACGGGAGAAGGTGGATTACTCGGCGGCAATAATATGGCAGCCATCCATTTATCTCATGCCGTAGGTGGAAATATCTTTTTAGGCTTTATCTCAGCGGTTGCTTTTGCCACCATTTTAGCGGTGGTTTCAGGACTGACTTTAGCCGGTGCATCAGCGGTTTCCCATGACCTTTATGCCAGTGTCCTGAAAAAAGGACAAGTCAATGAGGCGCAGGAAATGAGAATTTCCAAAATTGCAACTGTTTTTTTAGGCGTCATCGCCATTCTCTTAGGGATCGCCTTTGAAAAGCAAAACATTGCCTTTATGGTAGGATTAGCCTTTGCCATTGCAGCCAGTGCGAATTTCCCTGTCTTATTTTTATCCATGTATTGGTCAAAATTAACAACTCGTGGCGCATTTATCGGCGGTGGCATTGGCTTATTAACTGCCATCGTACTGGTTGTCATTGGTCCCACCGTTTGGGTAGCCCTACTTGGTAATGCAGAACCTATTTTTGCGTCAAAATACCCGGCTTTGATTTCAGTCACTGTGGCTTTTGTGGGCATTTGGTTTTTCTCAATCACAGACAATAGTGAACGTGCAGCCATCGATCGTGCTGCATTTGAAGCACAAGATGTGCGTTGTCAAACGGGAATTGGTGCAGAAGGGGCGGTGATGCACTAAATTTGGGAGTCCAAAATTTATTTTGGACGCCTGAAAAATATTGTTGATAAATAACAAAAGGATGGAGAATTTAATGACTCAAAAGTTACTCTTATTGGCTGCATTGTTAGCACCAATCACAACTAACGCTGAGCTTAAAGTCAAAATACCTAACTCTGTGATTACGATTTATGGTCAAATCGGGGCTGAGGCAGCCAGTGTTGAATATGCCAATGCTGACAATAGTCTTGTGAGGGGTAAGCTCAACAATGCTCTCAGTTTTACGGAAAGCTCTGATGATATGGATCGTCAAACGCTGACAGCTGACAGATATGGTAACATTCTTAACGATGGTCCTAACCTCATTGGTTTCGATTTCGAGTTAGATAAAGAGTTGCTCGCTGGTATGATACCTTATGCGCGTTATCGTACTACTTTTCATACGACGAATAATTCTGGCCTTGGTCCAGGCTTAGAGGCTTGGGTTGGTTTGAAAAGCTCGATATTCCACATGAAGTATGGAAAATTGCGAGGGGCTTATAGGGCGGCTAAAGGATTGATTGATCCTTGGATATACACATCTATGCAAGCGCGTGGTAGCGGTGGTGGTATGTCAAGCGGTAGGTATAATGAAGTGCATTGGAATTGGAATGCAGCGGGTGATAGACGCTTTGTTGTAGCAGAAAGCAACGGCAAAGTGGGGATTGAGACTGGACGAGTTATCAGTACTTTTGGTTTAGTACATAATAGTGATATAAGTGGGGCATTGGAATTAGGTGTGAAATTTGGGCAAGTCAACGCCCGGATACAAGTGATGGGTGATGATCAAGCAGACAGACACGGTGGGAATGTGGAGCTAAAATATACCACATCTTTGCTCACGGTATGGTTGCTGGGGGCTTATTTGGATCCTGGAAAAAATGTCATTCATCCAGGAGAAAATGCCAATTGGGATAATAATAAGTACCAGAATTGGAAAATTGGTGCCCAGTATAAAGTGATGCCTACTTTGAAACTGGCTATTCAATATGAAGACGGTGAACTGGGCTCTATTGATAATAATCCGAATGGGGGTCAATATCTCATCGGTTCTGTTGATTACAAGTTGGATAAGCTGACTATTGCGGGTTGGGTTGCCAATTACTTTTCTGATATTCAGGAAAGTTTAAAACTCACAGATATCGATGGTGGGATTTTAGATGAAGATGCGTTAAGTTGGTCTTTGGGTGCTAAATATCACTTGACTCAGTCTGCCCATATTTTTGCAGGTTATCGTCAAACTGACAGCGATAACGATTACCGTGATGAAAATGTGTTTTCTGCTGGGATGCTTTACAAATTCTAAAAAAGTTGTTGGAGTCCAAAGCTTTAGCTTTGGACTCCAAGTGACGCCAAAGCTAATTAAATATTTTGTAATTTAATGTACATCATGGCTGTCATTAAAGCATCGTTCAAAGCATCATGTTGACCAAAAACGGGTAAATCTAAATCTTTCAAAATGGCATCAAAACGCAAATTGATCGGGATTGGATTAAAAACGTTTTGCTTATAATCATAATAAAGCCCTGAGACATCTACTTGTTCATTCGGTAAACTAATACCGAGTAATGGCTTGAGGTATTTATTAATCATCGCCACATCAAATTCTAAATAATAGCCCACTAATGGGCGAGAACCGATAAAATATAAAAAGCATAAGATCGCCTCTTCCACTTGCAAACCATTTTCTAAATCACAATGACGTAAGTGATGATTGACAGCACCAATAGACAGAATTTCAGCTTTTTTCGGATTTAAATGGCTGGTTTCACAATCAAAACAAATCAAATCCTCATCAGGTGCCTCATCAAATAAAAACGCATATTTTTCAGCGTTAAGTTGGCGGCGATTGTGCCAGTTTTTCAGTGTTTTTAACATTTGTTTAGGTGATTCTATCTAATTATTATTGGTGACGCATAGTCGCGCAAAAATTGAATTGACTCGTGATAAGCGCGTCACGGAGCGGAAAACAGTGTTTGAAAAAGCAAAAATTGAAATTCCAGAAATTCCAGAAAAGAGAGCCCTCGTCAAACGGGCTAATGTGACCCGTCATAGTTTTGGCGTGCTTGCATTAAATCAAGATCATAAAAAAGAAGTCGTTAATCTTATATTAAAAAATACCACACTGCCAACGGAAGTGACAGAAAGATTTGGAACAGAATTAGCCAATCAAGAGACCGTTGAGATTAGAATCATGGAAAATGAGGAGAGCGACCCTGAACAAGCCATAGAAATTGGCAAAGCCATTCTTGAATTGCCCGCTGGGCTACCCGCTCAATCGGAGATTGATGTTACCTTTCGCTTGAATGAAGAAGGGCGTTTAGAAATGACAGCGGTTGAAATCACAGATGATAGAAAAATATCCGTTAGTCTTAAATAGTCCAAGATAAATCTGGCCGACTCCAACAAACAAAACGAGGCATTATGACAAATATCAAAGAAGAAGATTTTATCCAAAGCATTGCCGATGCTTTTCAATTCATCTCTTATTATCATCCCCTTGATTACATTAAAGCATTGGGAAAAGCTTACGAGCGTGAAGCGTCCGAAGCGGCTAAAGATGCCATTGCTCAGATTTTAGTCAATTCACGCATGAGTGCCCAAGGGCAACGCCCGATTTGTCAAGATACTGGCATTGCCGTCGTCTTTCTCAAAATCGGCATGAATGTGCATTGGGAGACCCATAAAAGTATCACGGAAATGGTAAATGAAGGGGTGCGACGTGCATATACAGACCCTGATAATGTATTACGTGCCTCTGTTCTCAGAGATCCTGCTGGCAGTCGTCAAAATACCCAAGATAATACGCCAGCCGTGATACATTTTGAAGTGGTACCCGGCAATACCGTCGACGTCAAAGTCGCAGCCAAGGGCGGCGGCTCTGAAAATAAATCCAAATTTGTCATGTTAAATCCGAGTGATAATTTAGTCGATTGGGTCCTGAAAACCGTTCCTCAAATGGGAGCCGGTTGGTGTCCACCCGGCATACTCGGTATAGGCATTGGTGGCACAGCAGAAAAAGCCATGTTATTGGCGAAAAGTGCATTAATGATGCCCATTGATATTCATGAATTACAAGCGCGGGGCGCGTCTAACCGGATTGAAGCATTGCGTTTAGAACTTTATGAAAAAGTCAATGCCTTGGGAATAGGCGCACAAGGTTTAGGCGGATTGACGACAGTATTAGATGTTAAAATACTTGACTATCCCACCCATGCAGCCTCCTTGCCCATTGCCATGATTCCCAACTGTGCAGCCACACGCCACGCGCATTTTATATTAGATGGCAACGGACCCGCTCATTTAACCCCACCCAGTTTAGAAGAATGGCCACAAGTGACATGGGAAGTGGGAGCACAAACCCGTCGTGTGAATCTTGACACCGTCAAACCAGAAGATGTTGCACAGTGGCAACCAGGGGAGCGTTTATTGCTCAGTGGTAAATTCTTGACCGGGCGCGATGCCGCTCATAAACGGATAGCGGATTTATTGGCGAAAGGAGAGCCCTTACCCGCAGGCTTGGATTTCAAAAATCGTTTTATTTACTACGTTGGACCAGTGGACGCGGTGCGTGATGAGGTAGTTGGACCGGCAGGCCCTACGACGGCAACGCGCATGGATAAGTTTACCGAAATGATGTTGGAAAAAACGGGCATTATTGGCATGATCGGCAAAGCAGAGCGTGGTCCTCAAGCCATTGAAGCGATTAAAAAGCATAAAGCGGTGTATTTAATGGCGGTAGGCGGAGCGGCTTACTTAGTATCCAAAGCGATTCGCGCTGCACGAGTGGTCGCGTTTGCCGATTTAGGCATGGAGGCGGTGCATGAGTTTGAAGTACAAGATATGCCAGTGACGGTCGCAGTGGATGCCAACGGCGAATCGGTGCATAAAACGGGACCAGCGGAGTGGCGGGCAAAAATTGCCACTGTAGGGCTCAGCTAGTTGAATATGATATACTTATTCAAAAAAGTTTTGTCCTAGTACTCTGTCAATGTTAAATTGATGGGTGTTGTAGGGTGCGTCCGACGCACCGTGACGCGATGGGTGTTGTAGGGTGCGTCCGACGCACCGTGACTCTTAATTTGTGCGGAGTACGCACCCTACATTACCCATAAAAACAACCTTGACGATGTACTAGCTAAAACTTATTTATAATTAACTGATAACTGATAACTGATAACAATGGCAATCAAAAATATCAGCGTACCTGCGCCCCATCAAGGTTTATTTGAATTTACTCCAAAAGTGGCGACTGCGGTTAGTGAAACCAATATCCAAGAAGGACTGTGTACCTTGTTTGTCCAACACACTTCAGCCAGTTTGCTGATTCAAGAAAATGCCGATCCTTCGGCCAAAAATGACTTAGAACATTGGTTAAATCGCTTAGTACCAGAGGGAGATTCGCTCTATACCCATAGACTTGAAGGGGCGGACGATATGCCAGCTCATATAAAATCGGCTTTGACAGCCACGAGCCTAGCTATTCCCATTAAGAATGGTCAATTGGCATTGGGCACTTGGCAGGGCATCTATTTGTGGGAACATCGTCATAATGGTGGAGAGCGTTCAATCGTCATTCATATTAGTCATTAATTCAATCAAAAAACACAAAAAAAATGTGGTTTAAAAATATACATATTTATCGTTTTTTACGTCCGTTCACATTATCAGCCGAAGACTTACATGAACAATTGACGCAGGAAGCTTATCATCCCTGTGGCAAAATGGACATGGAAAGTCTGGGCTGGGTATCGCCTTTAGGGCGTCAGAGTGACTCTTTAGTGCATAGTCTTAACAATTGCATCATTTTCAGTGCCCGCAAAGAAGAAAAAATATTGCCTGCGACGGTTGTGCGCGACTTTGTAAATGAGAAAGTTGAAGAAATTGAAACGCAACAAATGCGTAAAGTGCGTAAACGCGAAAAAGACGAAATTCGTGAACAAGTACTGCTTGACTTGATACCACGCGCTTTTAGCCGCTCAAGCTATCTTTCCGCCTATATTGATGTCACAAATGGTTGGCTCTTTATCGATACGCCGAGTGATAAAAAAGCTGAAGAATTAATTAGTTTTTTACGTCAAACACTGGGGAGTTTGCCCGTGGTACCGCCTAACGTTCAAAAAGCGCCGGCTAATGTCATGACACAATGGTTGGTTAATCAAAACGACTGCCCCGCCGATATTGAATTAGCGGATGCTTGTGTTTTAACCGATCAAGAAGGCGCGGTGGTGAATTGTAAGCGTCAAGACTTATTAGCAGAAGAAATCCAAGGACACTTGGAAGCCGGCAAATTAGTGACACGCTTAGCTGTAGAGTGGCATGAACGTTTAGGGCTGATTCTGGATGATGGATTGATCATTAGACGTTTACAAACGCTAGATTTGATAAATACACAACTTGATGATGCGAATATCGAAACGCCAGAACAACGTTTTGATGCAGATTTTGCGATTATGACATTGGAATTAGCGGCTTTGATTAAAAGAGTGTTTGAGATTTTTGGTGGAGAAGATGAAGCGGCTTATGCTAAGATGAAATGATAAATACCTCAGAGGTTGGGCGTGCCATAACGATGTAACCTCTGAGGGCAGAACCAAAATATTCCAATAATCGAACTGGATTATTGTTGATTTAACAATCAGGAGTTCAATAATGGAAAGCATAACTCTTTCAGAATATTTTCAGGTGGTTATTCCTGATAATATCCGATAAAATTTACATTTACAAGCGGGTCAACAATTTATTTGTATTACTGACAATAAGACTATCCGTTTGATACCAAAAAACGATATCCAAGCCTTTCGTGGATTACTCAAAGGCGCAAATCCAGAAAACTACAGAGATCGACTTCAACCATGAATAATAAGTATTATTGTACCAACTGTACTACAATACGAACTATATAAATGGGTTTGTCGAGAACGGGACATCGATACAGCACAAGCCCTTATTGAACTGACTAAACAAGGAAAAATTGTTGTGCTAGATTTAGCACTATTAGCAGCAAAACTTGCCACTCAATATCAACTGTCAGATGCACTGATTTACGCAACGGCTCAACAAGAAAAAGTCGAACTCATCACTTCTGATAATCATTTTTCAGATTTGCCAAACGTTTGCTATTTCCCCAAATTGTAGATAGCATAGCAAGTGTAAGGTGATTAAAAAGTTTTTTAACATTTTTAAGCAGCTAAAGAAATCCTATTTTTTTAAAAAATAGGATTTCTATCGACGTTTAAAAAAACAGCAAGCTACGCGAGCGTAGGGTGCGTCCCACGCACCGAGGTAAAGGTGTAACGGTGCGTCTTGATTTGTGCCCAGGACGCACCCTACGCTTGCAAGCAAGCCTGACATGAGGTTAACAAACATGAAAAATCACCTAAAAAACATTGAAAAAGATGACAAAGTAGAACCTTTGATGACGTTGAAAAAAACATTAGCATCCTACGATGAAACGATCAATATTATGAACAGTTTATCTTTGGATGATGCCAATCGTAAAACGTTGGCTTGGGCTTACATTAATCGTGGCGACGTGTTGCAGGCTTTAGGAAAAATGGAAACGGATGCCTTAGGAAAAGCTTTGCTGTCTTATGAGAAAGCGATTCGTTTGGCCAAAAACTTAGGCTTTGAAGCGGTTGAAAACCGCAAAATTCTAGCCAATGCTTATATGAGGCGTGGTGATGTTTTACGTGTCACAGGAACACAGAGATTTGAGAATTGGCAGCACTGTTACGAGAACGCTTAAAAAATGGAGATGCTGAATATGATGAGCGTGTGGGGAGTTTATTAAAGTGAATAAACCTGTTATTGAATGGTCGGTTATTATGTGCTTTAATAGTTGAAAAGTGGTGGGTTGAACGTTCAGTTAAACCCACCCTACAATATCTACTATAAAGATGAACTATGAAATCTAAAGTTTACATTGAAACTTCTATACCCAGTTTTTATTACGAGATTCGTACCAACCCGGAAATAGTCGCACGTCGAAGTTGGACACGTCAGTGGTGGGATGAATCTCGGCAATATTATGAAATTGTCACCAGTGACGCAGTAGTAGATGAACTGAATAAAGGAGACTATCCAACTAAAGCTAACGCCTTAGAATTGGTTAGCAACCTACCATTTCTTCCGTTTGAAGAAGACATTTCGGAAATTGTACAAAATTACATTGAGCATAAGTTGATGCCAAAAGACCCTATGGGAGATGCACTTCATATGGCTTTGGCTTCGTACCATAAATGTGATTTTCTGTTGACTTGGAATTGCAAAAATCTGGCAAATGCCAACAAATTTACTCATATCAAGCGCATTAACACGCTACTTGGTTTGTTTGTACCAACTTTGGTGACACCCCTTGAATTGATAGGAGAAACAGAATATGAAAAATGATCCAGTCCTTAACAGAATATGGGAAGCCCGGCATTCTATTTCAATGCAATGCGAGCATGATCCAAAAAAATTGGTGGCATACTACCTCCAGCGACAAAAGAGCCATCAAAAACAATTGTTTGGTAATAATGTAGGTAAAGACGTAGCAAGCGTAGGGTGCGTCACACGCACCCGTTAGGCTTTGGAAACCCACGTCCAAAGCTAAAGCTTTGGACTCCAATATCTCCGATAATTCTTCAGTACTTACTTATATTTTTTTTTTAAAATGGAGCAAACAATGACTATACCCACTTTCCAAATATTTCGTAAATACTTCTGGTTAATATTACCTTTATTTATTTGTTGTTATTATCTGATTTCTCAATTGAACAGCAATATTATACTCGGTATTGATGTTGATATGCCTGATGAATTAAGAAAAACAGAACAAGGTCAAATCTTCTACGAGCGTAAGCGTGGAAATGGATTTAATGAAAAAGATAGTATTTCCTTTCATTATAAACAATATGAAAAAGGGGAAATTATTAATGTCTCCATTCCAAATACCAAAAAGATAGGAAAGATAAGATTTGATCCTTTTTTAGGAAAGGGTATAATTATTATTAATAGATTGATAATTAATAATGGACTTTCTAGTCAAACATTGTCACTAGAAAAGTTATATAAATCATCTAATAATTTTGTTGGTTTACACTCAATTGATAATATTGAGTTTAAAGATGGAAAGGTGTCTATTTATTGTAGTAACAACGATCCCTCTTTATTTCTTTTCAAAGATTTTTCTTTATATAAAGATTGGAAAATGACAGCTTTTCTAGCTTTTCTAGTGACTTTATTGCTTAGTATTTTCACTCTCCTATTTTTTCACTATTATTCAAATAAAATATTCCACTATTTCCATAAATATAGCTTCAATGTCAAATTAGTAGAACATAGTATTGTTACTGCATTATCATTATTAATTATAGCCATTATAGTTACCAAATCTTTTGTCTCATTGGTAACAATATTTCACTTTGAAAGAGAACTCACTCTAATTGACATGTTAGTCACTTATGTCTCTGATATTGGCATTGTTTTTGTTTTAGGGATATTTGCCATATATCTTTTTTTACTTGCCAAATGGATAGCTTCGGAAGCTTTCCAAAAAATAATCACTTTGATTCTAACAAGTTTTCTAAAAATTTTGCAACAATTGATATATCTCAGTTTATTAGGGCTCTCATTAGCGTTTGTGAGCCTATCCATATTTTATCTTTTCAGTGGTTATATATTTTTTGAATGGGGCGCCTTTATCGAGCCGCAACATATAGAAGCTATCGAACATATTGGGGTAACAGATGAATTTTGGGACCTGTTCTTTCGTTGGCAAACTGGGGTGTTTCTGATCGTTTTGATTAGTTTAACCTTTTTGGCTTATAAAATAGCTATTTATCTCAATAAATATAAGCTAAGAATATTAGCTATATTTTTACCCATCAGTTTAATTGCTTTATTACCCATAAATCATATATATAACTTTGCTCCCTCTGTTTATTCGCCCTTACTAATGATTACAGCATCAACAGATGAAAATACTGATGGTGTTCCAAAAGAATTATTGGAAGATATTAACGCTTCCAATTTTAAAATGGAAATTCAAGCTCAAATACCATTGAAATATCAGCATTATAAGGGTATTGCTAAAGACATGAATGTAGTTATAGTTGTGCTTGAATCAACACGTCAACAAAATATTAATTTGTATGGTTACGAGCGCCAAACGATGCCGTTTTTGAGTCAGCTTGCAGAAAATAGCATAGTGTTTCATAATGCCAGGGTTAATCAACCACGTAGTTGTAAAACGATGGAATCTTTAACTTTGGGAGTCTATCCAGAGCCACGTTTAAGAGCCATTACTTGGCGACATGAAAAAGTGAATGGAAAAAATAATTTATTAAAAACTATACTTGATCAAGGATATACCTTTAATTTCACGACTATGTTGCGTGATTATGGAGGTGATAGTTTCTACCCATTTCTTAAAAAAATCACGAATAATCGTATTGATCATGCCATGACTCAGAAGAAATTTATTCAGGCGGGTAAGCTAACTCATCAGATGGATGATAAGATCGCTAGCAATGATTTGCTTGAGTGGACTGCTAAACAACAAAAATTTCTGGCAATGTTATGGACTAATTGTGCTCACATGCCTTATAATTCCCCAATTAAACCTTACGGTGAAGAAAATACCATTGATAAATACGATAATTGTTTGGCGAATCTTGATCTTTCCATAAAAATTTTAGTTAATGGTTTACAAAAACAAGGTAAATTGGATAATACGTTAATACTCATTTTAGGAGATCATGGGGAAGCTTTAGGAGAAAAACTTGAGCTTGGGCATGGTAATTTTCTTTATGAGCATTCTTTACGCATACCTTTTTTAATCTATAATCCTAAAATTTTCTCACAACCAGTTGATTTAAAGCAACGTTTTCAAGTCAAAGACATACCAGCAACATTGCTTTATCTGTTAGGATTGCCAAACACGATGGAACAATCGATCAATATTTTTGCAAAAACAGCAACAGATAAAATTTATTTAAGCAATGTTTTTACTGACTATAAACTTGGCATGATATTTAAGCATTATAAATTTGTTTATAGACCAAAATATGATAAAACTTATTTATATGATTTAATCGCTGATCCAAATGAAGAACATAATATCATTGGTGGAAAAACCGATAAAGAAATTGCCGCGATGAAAAGAGAAACTTTAGAGTGGTATAAATATCAGATTGAATATTTGGATCAAACCGTTTTTGCGAAGGAATAGGGTTCTTAAAGAAATCCTATTTTTTCAAAAAATAGGATTTCTATCAACGTTTAAAAATTTTTAACTACTCAGCCTCTCTCTGATTTCTCCCGCTGGTCGCACCTCTGGTAACGCCAGTAAATGACAAGAGGCTGAGTAGCAAGCGTAGGGTGCGTCCAACGCACCGAGGTAAATGTGTAGAGCAACGGTGATTTGCGACCTTAGCCACCAAAACAAAGGAAACAATAGATGAAAATGACACATACAAGATTACTTGTATCGAATTACAATGACTGCTTTATTTTTTATAGAGACATCATGGAGTTTGCGGTAGTGTGGGGTGATGAGAATGGTATTTACGCAGACTTCGACGTAAACGGTCATCGACTGGCATTATTCGGAAAAGCGCCAATGGCGGAGGCTATCGGAGCAGAGTCACCGAAACTCAAATCAGAGCAACAAGATGATGTGTGTTTAATCTTTGCTGTGGAAGATGTAGATGGCACCTATGATTCGTTAAAACGGAAAGGTGTTATCCCAATAAACAAGCCCCATGATCAAAAAGAATGGAGAATTAGATGTTTTCATTTCCGCGATCCAGCTGGAAACTTAATTGAAATTAATAAAGAACTAGGAATGAGTGGCTAACAAAGCAATGCCATTAAGTTACGTGTCAGGTGCTTTGAACGAACCTATCTAACTCAGAATGACACGAGCAAATTGACGGAATTGATAGAACGAGCAAAAGCAGCAGATGGGGTTATAAATACGGTTAATTATGACATTTCTGATCGCCGTTCAGAAATGTCAGAAACTTGGAATGAGTATCTTCAATTAACTTTGGATAAGGTAAATGAAAAATATGCCAAAAGTATGTTACTCCATTTGAGTAAACATGCGGATCGTTATTGGACTCCAAAGGACCTCAAAGAAGAGTTGGGAATTGATTTGAGTATTGATCAAATTAAAAAGCGATTGGTGCAATTGAGTGAAGGGGATTTGATTGATCGAGGGGTTTCTGATATTCAATTTAAGGGGCTATCAGATGGCACCCTTAATTTAATTTTGCGAAATCGCTTTGAGGAGGAAATCGATGGTTTTGCGCCAGACTTAAAAGACGTTTTTCAAAAACAAATCAAAACCCTAACCTCCGAAAACAGCAAATTACGTGGATTGCTATATCATCAATGTGAAAGAACGGGTGATTATTCAGCGTGAAGATGGCAAAGGTATGGAGCTTGATGTGGTGGCAGAATCGAATTGTGGGCGCGTCGTTTTGATTGCGCGTACTGGTGGTCCCGGTGGCTCTTCAACTAATTGGATAGAAGAATCTAGCGAAATTGTTGGACTATTTCAATTGATGTTATGTCTCTGTGTGCTTTATCAATGAGATTGACGCGAATTGAACGTCGCCAGATCCCTTACTTCGTATCAGCAAATTGAGAACCCACTCGTCCACTGCTACCGCGTAACGATTGATAATTAAGAATATAATGATTTTGAGCCAATTCGAGTTCTATTAAACGCACCTGGCAGGTCTGGTTTCATTGTTATTACAATGCCCGTACCTCATCCAAACTCAACCCAGTTGCACTGGCTATTTGTTCCTCTGTTAAGACACCCAGTTTTTTTAAATGACGAGTGGTTTCTTTCTTGCCTTCCTCCTTCCCTTCTTTTATACCGTCTGTCTTACCCTTCAACTCACCTTTTTTAAAGGCGTTATTCTCAGATTCTGCCCTATTGTACTCATCCTTCATCTTGGCATATTCTTCTGGACTAATCTGGTCTTTTTCAATCAATTGGAAAAGGCGTTGAATATTCGGATTAGTATACGCATTTTCATCCACTTGTTCATCCAGACTATCATCAATCGCTTGCATCCATTCAAGGCATTTTTTCGGTGTCTCCGTTGGAGCCGAGTCGTTAGTAAAAACAAAAAGAAGCTGATGTTTACGCTTGTAAATGTTTTTAATCTCTTTGCCAGTCACAAAGTCTCGTACTTTAAAATCATGCACTAATATACCGCTATCTGGACTGGGTGTTTTTTTGCCTGTCAAAAAGACTAAGGTGATGACGGTGATTGGAAACTTGTAATCTTTTGAACTGGCAATGGTTTCTACCATTGCACTACATTGATAATAGAGAAAACGTTCGTAGGTGTCGGAGTAATGAGCATGTTGGACTTCGACAATTACTCTATTTTTTTTATCTTCGGCAAATAAGTCGAATCTGGTGGCTACTTTACCCACCGATGGGATAAACACTTTGTCGTCTTCCACATGATCTATTTCAATTTCGATATCAAGAAAATCTTTGACTAAGGCGGTGAAAATCTCAGGATCACTGAAAGCCTTTTTAAAAATGACATCATAACGTAACGGTGCTACATTTTTCATGGTATTCTCTTTAAAGTTTGAGGATGGGGAGATTTTGAACTTGATAAAGTGATGCTGGAACGTTATTATTTCGATGTGTTTTCTTGGTAATCCTAAGGTCCGGTGAATGCCATTGTTATGGATTTATATCTCGTGAGAACACTCAATATCTTGAGGTAGATTATTTTATATGGCTTGATTTTTGAAAATCAAGTCTTTTGAGTGCTAACGTTGGAATTCACCAGCACCGTTCATGCTGTCCTTTTATCGTTCCCTTAGCGAAGCGTGGGAATCTCCTAAAGCAAGAAGCGTAGGGTGCGTCCCACGCACCGAGGTAAAGGTGTAACGGTGCGTCCTACGCACCCTATTTTTGTCTGTAATATATTAATTTAAATCGACTAAAAAACAGAACCCGTCAATAATAAAGGACTTGCCCACCGCATAAGCCTTAATTATTGAGCCTGATTTTCAATACTTTCTTTCATAATTAACGATATGATTTTTTTAGTATTCATCCAATGGAAGTCTTTGAAAGTTAGAAATCATTGCAAAGGATGTTCGCCATTGTTTATTGCTTGAGCGGCAATTTCAGAAATTAGCTTTTTTACCTTATCAGAGCCATCTTCTGTAATCCTAATTCCCATTAACAAACAACGTCTAAATTTTTGATTTTCATTTGCTAGTTTTCTAACCAATTCGTAATATTCATCTCCAAAAGCACAAAGATCCAGAAAAAATCAGGATAAGTTGTTGCTATCTTGTCCCCTAAATCTATTCCTTCATTCCATAGCAAAAAATACTTACAGCTAATAAATACAGAAGCATTTTTCACTCTTTCTATATCAGAAAACGATTCTAAAAATTTATTCATTGCTATATTTGATAAACACCCATCAATAGCAATAACATTGCTAAGTTTAAAAAAATATTCACCTACCAACCGTGCATGGTGTTCAAAATGGTCACTGGCATATGTCCAATTGATATTTTTTCAAAGGGATCGAAATTTTCATTAATCGGTGCCATTTGATCGGAGACGCTGTATGCATCGATAGCTGAGGCTTGAATGGGTAAACCACAGGCGATTCCCTTTTCCAACATCCATTGTAAGCTGATATTTGACAGTTTGGTATTACCATTACCTCCACCAACATCACTATGAACGCCACGAAACCATCGTTCTTCAATGTTGTTATGCGTATGCCTTGTATCAAGACGAGTGAGTTCAAATGTTTGCCGTCTCTCATTCAGTGCCATCGCATGAAAACAATGCTGGACGTTATCAGAAACTGTTAAGTCATAGCCTATATTAATATCCTGAAAATTAAATACTATATTGATAGGTATGCCAAATGATCCCACAATATCCCACACGCCAAGAAATATGATAGGAGGAGAAGCAGCCAATATTTGATCGTTATTCCGTATGCCCCATTGAGTAATCACGTTCGAGAAATGAACCGCAAGGGCAGCTCCTCGACTAAAGCCAATAATATCAATTTCCTCATCACCTTGTAGCCAGTTGGTGACTAGTTTTTCGTACATTTCTTCAATGCGTGTTTTTCCGCCGGTACCAAAAATACCCCCCAAGAAACGTCCTAATGCACCATAACGGGTACCCACTCCCTTAATATACTCATGTTTACCAATGGTTCAAAAATGCAAGTTTGCAAGAAAATTTATGGAAAAATGAAATATTTTTTATTTATAGCGATATTAATTTAAGTTATTATACTTAGCCTCTGAAGCGGTTGAAAACCGCAAAAGTTATTCTGAATTGGCAGCGCTGTTACGAGAACGCTTATGCATTAATCCTGACGACTGCCATATGTACTCCGTAAGTAGCGGCAAAACGTGGCTCCGCTGGTACAAAGCTAAAGCGTAGCATTTGAGTCAATGCCATTAAGTTAAGACAAACCTGACAGGTGTCAAAAACCGGTCATGTTAATTTTTCATTTATTTTACAACGACTTGCCATGTGTTTGATACCTGGCAGGTCTGATTTGGGGGCTTAACTTTTTAATGTCATTGAAGTGAATAAACAACTTATCCGTCGGGCGATGTGCCGGGATCGGTAAAAAAAATTAAGAATTGGGTATTGATTTATAAAATGTGGCCTATAGTATAATAAGTCACAAAGGCTGGATATTCAAACCGCAATGGTGTCGCTCCATGATAGAGATTTTTCCGGTACGATATGGTATTGACGTTTAATGTTAAAAAATATATAGAACGAGCTAACGAGTTCTACATTGGGAATGGCTCACCTGTGGTGAGAGGTGAGGCTTTTCAACGAGAGGGATGGAAAATGGAGCCTCTTTATCGGACTAATAAAAAAGAGCATGAAAAAGACGTTAAAGCAAGTTTGGTCGATTATGCAAAGGCTAAATATCAAGGTTGTTGTAATGGCAGTAATAGCACTGGAGGTTCCATAACCCCGCCTTATTTTGTGTTTATTTTCTTAAGGTATAAGTAGTTTGTAAGTTATTGATGTTTTATCGTTCCAACGCTCTGGCGTTGGAATGCAGATAGCAAGCGTCAAATGGATTCTGTGTAGGGTGGGTAGAGCTAAACCCACCATTCCTCCTAGCTTTTAACCTCTACAAAAAAATTATGCTCAATCTAACACTTAAAAATGTCGGTATTATTAAAAATGCAAAAATCGCGTTGAATGGCTTGACGGTGATTGCTGGTGAAAATAACACGGGCAAAAGTACGGTGGGCAAGCTTATGTTTGCCATTGTTAAAGCATTGAGTCGTTTTGAACAAGATTTAAACGAAGATAAGAAAAAACAGATTCGGGAAACCATAGAATCTATCTATTTTAAAATCAGAAAGTCATATTCTTTTCAGAAATATCCAGCGTTAAAACAAGAATTTCATCCAGAATTTTTTGTTGAACAAGTTGAAAAATTACTCGCTCATAATCATCTTAATGAACTCAACTTACTTTTGGAGAAAAAACGGCGTATTTGGGATAATGTTCAGTCGTCTATCCCGATTCAAGGTACCGAGTTTCACCGTCTTACCAATGAGCTTGAAAAAATTAACTTGGATTTTGAAGCACTCAATCATCTTGTCACCCAAAAGGAAGATAAAAAGTCTGTCATCAAACGGGCTTTGACAAAAGC
Organism: Candidatus Thiomargarita nelsonii; assembly: GCA_000785145.2. Taxonomy (GTDB): domain Bacteria; phylum Pseudomonadota; class Gammaproteobacteria; order Beggiatoales; family Beggiatoaceae; genus Thiomargarita; species Thiomargarita nelsonii_B. Next base: position 1,147 of record JSZA02000126.1, on the reverse strand, counting down.
TTTGGTGTCAGAATTTCACTTTGAAATCACTCCCAAAAACGCCCAACTTAAATCTTTCATTTCAATTGAAGAGGGAATGAACAAAATTTTTGAAATAGAAATAGAAGACAATCAAATTGCAGGGCTTGAATTTTATGATGACGTTTTTTTCAATGATGTGACTTTTATTGAAACCCCTATCCTGTTACAAATGTATGATGTCGTTAATTCTGCCAGCACGCTACTTGAAATTATCAATGAAGATAATAAAGTACAACGGTTAGAACAGTTAGGAAAGCCCAAAGTGTCTCTACATCTTAAAGACTTAATGTCTAAACTAGAAAATTCACAGTATTTTTCTCTCACCTTTTTTGAGAAAGAGAATTTTTTGATTGATTTTCTTAAGCAGATTCACCAATTAATCCACGGCAACTTTTATTTTGATAAAAAGCTTAAAGATTTTTTTTTTAAAAGGGCGGACAATATAGAGCAAAGCTATCGTTCGGTTAATACCGCTTCTGGCTTCAAATCTTTTGGAACCCTTCAATTACTGGTTGAAAGCCAGTTTTTGGATGAACGGAGTTTGTTGATCATTGACGAACCAGAAACGCATTTACATCCCCAATGGCAAGTAGAATATGCCAAGTTGATTGTGATGTTGGCTGAGAACAATATTCCGGTTCTATTATCCTCACATAGCCCTTATATGATTCAAGCCTTGAAGGTATTAAGTAGCCACATTAAAAATAAAGCCAACTATTACTTAGCTGCGCCAACCGAGGATAATTTAACCGATATTATTGATGTGACTGACGATTTAAACCAAATTTTCAAAACCTTATCTGAACCCTTACAAAAATTAGTATGGAGCTAGAACATTTTTTACGGAGAATATTGGACTTTGGTTGTCATTCTCATTATTTTCACTTCAAGTCAATTGGGACTATAGATAAAAGTTGTTGTCCCGATGCCACAACTGTCGTTATTGATTTTGACAAAACCAAGGATAAAGTCTGTAGTGAAGCTAAATTGCAGCCCTATAAATCTTGTGATGCGTTAAAAATTTTGCCTGAGTTAAAACGGTTAGATTAAGGGCAACCACTAGGGTGTTGCCTTCCGAGGCAAAAGTTTTCGCTGCGCGAAAACTTTTGCCTCGGAAACATAATAT
>JSZA02000125.1 GCA_000785145.2 Candidatus Thiomargarita nelsonii | reverse complement strand
CTTTGACGGGTTTTTGTCAGGATGGTATTTTTGGAGCAGCACTTTATACGCTGCTTTTATCACTTCAGGCTGTGCAAACTTGCTTACTTGCAAAATTCTATAGTAATTGTTCATTAACAATGCCTTTGTCAAATTGTGTTTATTTATTTAAATAAGCAAATATTTAAATAAGCAAATTTCATTCCAAATTAATAATTCTTATTATTTCAATAAGATATATAAAAACGTCAAAAAAAAGTCTATAAAATGCGCGTTAATGTCTTATAAAACTGCTTATAAAAGCTTATAAACAAAACTCGATAAGGCTTGGGTTTATCCTTGCTTATCTAAAATCATTTTCGTTTTTTTGTTATTTTTTCAATATTTATTATATTAGTGAAAAACGCTTATATAACGCTTATATAATCCCTGTAAATCCTATAAAATACCAGAAATAAACAATGACTCACAAAAATTCAACTATCCACAATTTGCAAAAGCAACTGGAGCGGCAAAATGCCCAACTTCAACAAGAAATTACCGAGCGAGTGCGGGTAGAAAAAGCACTCAGGGAATCCCAAAGTCAACTTAACAGCATCCTATCTTCTATGGTCGATTATGTTTTTGTCTTTAACAGCGAGGCTCAGTTCATATTTCATCACACGCCGTCTATTGAAGGCTTATATGTATCACCTGATATCATGCCTTCTCATGTTAATAAGCTATTTATCAAAGCATTTGAAAAGAACAAAAAAGGAGAAATGGCTGAATATGAATATTGGATAGAGATTGGCGGAGAAATTAAATGGTTTTCTGTCAAACTATCCCCAATGTTTTCGGAGACTCAATTCACAGGTGCGGTGGCAGTGGTAAGGGAGATCAGCGAGCGCAAACAATCAGAGAATGAATTAACGCGAATACACTCTTCATCTCAATATTTGCTGAAAATTATCGAAGACATTCTCGACTTTTCAAAAATTGAAGCGGACAAATTGAGTCTGGAGTCCATCCATTTTTCTTTAGATGAAGTACTAGAACTGCTAAGCCTGAAGATTCAAGAAAAAGGCTTAGCATTTCACCTTAGCATAGATAGAGATGTGCCCCGTTATCTGGTAGGCGATCCCTCGCGGCTCGGGCAAATTCTCATTAATCTCACTTGCAATGCCATCAAATTTACTCAAACGGGCGACATTAGAATAAGCGTGGAAAAACTTAAAACTGAGCCACTCAAGCTGCATTTTGCCGTTACAGATACTGGTATTTCACAAGAAGTGATGCCCTATTTGTTTGATGCCGGCACGAGAGCCGATAGCACCCGCCAAATCGGTGGAACTGGACTCAATGCCATTTCGTGGCGGGCAACCATAAAGGATTGCCCCTACGAAAAATCACGGTTTGTAGGGGCAATCCCTTGTGGTTGCCCTCTTAACTTAATGGCATTGGGAACTGGACTAGGGCTGGCGATTTGCAAACGCTTAACGAAAATGATGGGGGGAGAGATTTGGGTCGAATCGGGCAAGGGAAGCACCTTTCACTTTACGGCCACTTTTGGTATCCAAAATGTCCAGCCTGACAAGAGTCTTGCGCCTAAAAAGGCAACGACTCACATCAAAGGGGCACGAATTTTGTTAGTTGAAGACGAACCGATGAATCAAGAAGTGGCACGGGAACTACTGAGAAACGAAGATTTAGTGGTGACAATTGCCAAGCATGGCAAAGAAGCGGTGGCGAGGGTTGCCGCTGAGAATTTTGATGCAGTACTAATGGATATACAAATGCCTGAAATGGATGGCTATCAGGCAACTCGGCAGATTCGGAAAAAATCGAATGACTTGCCCATTATCGCCATGACGGCTTCTGCCACTCGCTCCGATCGGGAAAAATGTTTAGCGGCTGGCATGAATGATTATCTCACTAAGCCGATTGATATACCGCAATTGTCTCTCACGCTGGCAAAATGGATTAATAAGCCAAGAGAAATCATCGCACCTCATTCCTCCCGTAGGGAAAATGACATTGATAAATTACCCGGTATTGATATACAATCTGCCCTCAAATTGTGCGGCGGCAACCAAGAACTATTTAATAATCTGCTCATAAAATTTAACAAATATTATCAAAATGCTGCCGTTCGTCTCCACGAACTGCTTAAACAGCGGAATTTAGAAAGGGCTCAACAATTAGTCCATAAGCTCAACGGAGCGGCTGGCAATCTTTCTGCACATCAGTTACAAAAAGCAGCGCGTGAATTAGAAAAGGCGCTAAGGCAACAGAATTTAGATGATATTAATATTCTGTTGGAGAAATGTGAAAATGCTCTGTCACAACTATTAGAAACTATCAAAACACTCATTGAGCCAAAGCAAGCACTGCCTGAAACGGAGGATACAACTACAACACCATTAAACCTGTCCGCCATTTTACCCTTATTGAGAGAATTGGAGCAATTGATTAAAAATTATCGTGTCAATGCAAAAAAAGTCCTAAAATCTCTCCAAGCAGAACTCAAAGGAGCGAAATTTGCCACTGAATTAAAGCAATTGGAAGATTGTCTGGATCGATATGATTTCAAAAGCGCACAAGTGCCCCTCAATGCGATTGTTCATGGCATAGAAATAATCGTCCAAAGCTAAAGCTTTGGACTCCAACAACAATATCAACTCAAAAAAAACGTAGAACGTAAAAGGAAATCGGGGGAGGAATTTGAAATTAGTGAAGTCGTCCCCATAATCCAACCAAAACCGGCTATTTGAAACCGTATTCAGGATGATTTATCTTGGACGATGAGAGGAGAGCAAGACAAATGAAACCAATACCTTATGGCGTATCAAGCTACAAAAGCATTCGGGAAAAGGATTCTTACTATGTGGATAAAACCCAGTACATTCCAAAAATTGAAGCCGCTGGTGACTTTCTATTTTTAATTCGTCCCAGACGATTTGGCAAATCGTCGCTATTGACGATGCTAGAATGTTACTATGACATTGCGCGAGCCGAGGAATTTGAGGCCCTTTTTGCTGGGACTTATATTCATGATCACCCGACACCAGAAAAAAATGCCCATCTCATTCTGAAATTCAACTTTTCTCAAGTCAGTTCTGAGATTGAACAGGTTGAAGCGTCATTTAACGCCCATGTTCGTAATTGCTTGTTCTTTTTCGGGAAAAAGTATCGTTCATGGTTAGATGATGATTACTTCGAGATGATAGACACTTATGAAAATGTCCACCACAAACTCGAATTTGCCTTAAAGTACATTGGTTACAAAGGGCTAAAGCTCTATGTATTGATTGATGAGTACGACAATTTCACCAACACCATTTTGTCTACGGCAGGGCAAGGGCACTATCACAACTTAACGCATGGTGCCGGCTTTTTTCGATTTTTCTTTAGTGTGTTAAAGGGAGCCGTTGACGAAGTTGACGTTGGCATTAGTCGTATGTTTATTACGGGTGTCTCACCCGTGACGATGGATGATGTGACCAGTGGTTTTAATATTGGTCGCAATATTAGCTTGCTGCCAAGCTTCAATGAGGTTTTGGGATTAAGGGAACAAAATGTCATTGAAATGTTGGAATATTATCGGGATAATGGCTGCACCTTACCGAATTTGAATGAAACGCTCGCTTTGATGAAAGTGTGGTATGGTAATTACCGTTTTTCAAAAAGTGTCGAAATTGAACAGTTCAATACCGATCTGGTGCTTTACTTTCTTAAAAACATCATGGAATTGGGAACGATTCCCGAAGAGATGATTGATCCTAATGTTAAAGTGGATTATGAAAAACTGCGTCATTTAGTCGTGCTTGATAGAAAATTGAATGGTAACTACAGTCGTCTCAGATCGATTATCGAAACGGGGGGAATTAGTGCCAATATTGCAGCGAGTTTTCCGGTAGAAGATTTAACCAAACCCAAAAATTTCATTTCTTTATTATATTACTTTGGTTTGTTAAGCTACCAATGTGAAGAGGAACTCATTATCCCTAATCGTACCATGCAAAACTTGATGTACGGTTATCTCCGTGATGGATATGAGGATGTGGACGTCTTCAGTATTGATTTGTGGCAGTTTGCTAACTTGGTTCGCAACATGGCATACAAAGGAGAATGGCAACCCGTTTTTCAATTTTTAGCTCAAGAAGTGGAAAAGCAAACCTCTATTCGAGATTTTTTGAGCGGAGAAAAAGTCGTTCAAACCTTCCTGTTAACTTACCTGAATGTGACGGATTATTACATCACCCACACTGAGGCGGAGATGGGAAAAGGCTTTGTCGATTTGTACCTAGAACCGTTTGTGGCCAAATATGACAAGGTTAAATATGCTTATTTGATTGAACTCAAATATATCACGCGCAGCGAGTTTACCAAGGAATTGTTACAAGACAAAATTAAGGAGGCCAAAAACCAATTGCAGCAATATGCCTCCGATCCGCAAGTGATAAAAGGAAATCGGGGGAGAAATTTGAAATTAGTGATGTTGATATTTAGTGGTTGGGAATTGGTTCATAGTGAAATCGTCCCCATAATCCAACCAAAACCGGCGATTTGAAACCGTATTCAGGATGATTTATCTTGGACGATGAGAGGAGAGCAAGACAAATGAAACCAATACCTTATGGCCTATCAAGCTACAAAAAAATTCGGGAAAAGGATTCTTACTATGTGGATAAAACCCAGTACATTCCAAAAATTGAAGCCGCTGGTGACTTTCTATTTTTAATTCGTCCCAGACGATTTGGCAAATCGTCGCTATTGACAATGCTAGAATGTTACTATGACATTGCGCGAGCCGAGGAATTTGATGCCCTATTTGCTGGGACTTATATTCATGATCACCCGACACCGGAAAAAAATGCCCATCTCATTCTGAAATTCAACTTTTCTAAAGTCAGCCCTGAAATTGATCAGGTTGAAGCCTCGTTTCAAGAATATACCGAGTCTTGTTTATTCTTATTTTGTGAAAAATACCGTCATTTTTTCGAGGATAGGTATATTTCGATGATGGAAACGAAGAAAACCCCACATAGCAAGTTGAACTTTCTTTTAAGTTATATTGGGACAAAAGGGCTAAAAGTTTATGTCCTGATTGATGAGTACGACAATTTCACCAACACCATTTTGTCTACAGCAGGGCAAGGTCACTATCACAAGTTAACGCATGGTGCCGGCTTTTTTCGATTTTTCTTTAGTGTGTTAAAGGGAGCCGTTGACGAAGTTGACGTTGGCATTAGTCGTATGTTTATTACGGGTGTCTCACCCGTGACGATGGATGATGTGACCAGTGGTTTTAATATTGGTCGCAATATTAGCTTGCTGCCAAGCTTCAATGAGGTTTTGGGATTAAGGGAACAAAATGTCATTGAAATGTTGGAATATTATCGGGATAATGGCTGCACCTTACCGAATTTGAATGAAACGCTCGCTTTGATGAAAGTGTGGTATGGTAATTACCGTTTTTCAAAAAGTGTCGAAATTGAACAGTTCAATACCGATCTGGTGCTTTACTTTCTTAAAAACATCATGGAATTGGGAACGATTCCCGAAGAGATGATTGATCCTAATGTTAAAGTGGATTATGAAAAACTGCGTCATTTAGTCGTGCTTGATAGAAAATTGAATGGTAACTACAGTCGTCTCAGATCGATTATCGAAACGGGGGGAATTAGTGCCAATATTGCAGCGAGTTTTCCGGTAGAAGATTTAACCAAACCCAAAAATTTCATTTCTTTATTATATTACTTTGGTTTGTTAAGCTACCAAAATGAAGAGGAACTCATTATCCCTAATCGTACTGTGCAAAACTTGATGTACAGTTATCTCCGTGATGGATATGAGGATGTGGACGTATTCAGTATTGATTTGTGGCAGTTTGCTAACTTGGTTCGTCATATGGCATACCAAGGAGAATGGCAACCCGTTTTTCAATTTTTAGCTCAAGAAGTGGAAAAGCAAACCTCTATTCGAGATTTTTTGAGCGGAGAAAAAGTCGTTCAAACCTTCCTGTTAACTTACCTGAATGTGACGGACTATTACATCACCCACACTGAGGCGGAGATGGGAAAAGGCTTTGTCGATTTGTACCTAGAACCGTTTGTGGCCAAATATGACAAGGTCAAATATGCTTATTTGATTGAACTCAAATATATCACGCGCAGCGAGTTTACCAAGGAGTTGTTACAAGACAAAATTAAGGATGCCAAAAACCAATTGCAGCAATATGCCTCCGATCCGCAAGTGATAAAAGGAAATCGGGGGAGAAATTTGAAATTAGTGATGTTGATATTTAGTGGTTGGGAGTTGGTTCATAGTGAAGTCGTCCCATAACCGGCTATTTGAAAGCTATTTTTTTCATCCTGAATACGCTCTGTGCTCATCGACACAAGTTTTTTTTTAGGTTGGTATATTCTCGTTCCCACGCTCTGCGTCAATGCCATATCGTGGCGGGCAACCATAAAGGATTGCCCCTACGTGAACCGTGATTTTTTGTAGGCGGGCAACCACTTCGTAGGGGCAATCCCTTGTGGTTGCCCGCCACGATATGGCATTGACGCGAGGCAAAGGAATGCCTGGCTCGACGCTCCGCGTCGAAAAGGAGACATCATGCACAAAAAATACATCTGGCTAACCCTTACATTAGCCACAACTATACTCATTTGGAAAACATATAGCGATTTAACACCGCCCCCCAAAACCTTAACCCACAGCGCCGTGCAAAAAGTTCAAATCACTGATCGCCATGGAACACCGCTCTCCATCACCTATCAAAATGACTGGAACATCCACGACTATGTCCCACTACACGAAATCCCCGAAAACTTACAACAGATTTTTATCCTAGCCGAAGACAAACGTTTTTATGAACATAACGGCACCGATTGGCAAGCGCGGTTGCACGCTACCTGGCAAAATATGAAAGCATTGCGAATCGTGCGCGGTGCCAGCACCATCAGCGAACAAACCGTGCGTATCCTGCACCGACGACCCAGAACATTTTGGTCACGCTGGCTAGAAAACATTGAAGCGAGACAACTAGAAGCGCGTTTTACCAAAGCAGACATCCTAGAATTCTACCTCAACCAAGTACCCTATGCCAGTCAGCGGCGAGGCGTCGTCCAAGCAGCACGTTACTATTTTGACCGCGACTTAGACACCCTAAATATCAAAGAAATGATGGCCTTAGCCATATTAGTGCGCTCTCCCAGTCGCTTAGACTTACGCAAAAATACAACAGCGATTGAAGCCCCCATTGCCCGTTTTGCCAAACGTTTATTAGCCTCAAAACTCATCACACAAGCCGATTATGAAAACATATTAACAAACCCACTGCACTTAAAAGATGCCCATTTATCCGTACAAGCCACACATTTTGTCATCTACATGCTACAAAATTACCAAGATTTACAAAGCAAAGGACGCTTGCAGACGACCCTTGATGCCACCATACAACGCACTGTCCAAAAAATACTTGAACAGCGAGTGCAGACTTTACGCAGCAAAAACGTAAAAAATGGCGCCATCCTAGTCGTCGATCATCAAAATCAAGAAATATTAGCTTGGGTAAGTACCGGCAGCCAAATTGATGCCATCCTCACACCACGCCAACCCGGCTCAACCCTAAAACCGTTTTTATATGCCCTAGCCCTAGAAAAAGGCTGGACAGCAGCCACACTCATTCATGACACCCCCTTAGCAGAAGCGGTAGGAACCGGAATGCACAGCTTTCGTAACTACAGCCACCATTATTACGGACCACTACGCCTGCGCGAGGCACTGGGAAACTCCTTAAATATTCCCGCCATTCGCACCATTCAATTTGTCGGAGCAGACACATTTTTGCAGCGATTACGTCAAATAGGCTTATCAAGTTTGATCGCTCATTCTGACTATTATGGAAAAGGCTTAGCCCTGGGCAATGGCGGCATTACCCTATTTGAATTAGTGCAAGCCTACACAAGCTTAGCCAATCAAGGCGACTTTCATCCCCTGAAAGTCTTACGCAATGCACCGCCTACCTCAAAGCATCAAATCTTCACACCTGAAATCACCTCTATTATTGCCGACATCCTCTCTGATCAGGATGCACGGAGCAAAGAATTTGGGCGGAGTACCTTATTGCGTTTTCCCATTCAAACCGCCGTCAAAACCGGCACCTCAACTGACTATAGAGACGCATGGGCGGTGGGCTTTAATCACCGTTACACAGTAGGCGTCTGGTTAGGCAACTTAGATCAACAACCCATGTCCAACGTTTCTGGCGCTTCTGGACCCGCTTTAGTATTACGCGCCGTCTTTGCCGAATTAAACCGTTATGAAGAAACGCAACCCTTGTACCTGAGTCCACAATTGCACAAAGTGAACATTTGCCGTGGAACGGGGCAACGCGCCACAGAGGATTGTCCGAGCAGAGTGGAATGGTTTATTGCGGGCACAGAACCAGAAGAAGCCAACCAAACGATTGAGAGCCAACCATTACGTTTAAAACAACCCAGTCCAGGTTTACAATTAGCGATGGACCCGCGTATTCCCGACGAATATGAGGCTTTTGCCTTGAAACTGTCTGATACGCCGTTAAAAGAAGCTGACATAATAGAATGGCTGGTTGACGGAAAAGTGATTGGCACCACATCCCCAGATGAACGTCAAATTTTATGGCCAGTCGAACGGGGAACGCACATTGCACAGGCCAGAGTTTCTACCTCTGAAAAACGGTTGGTTACGCCTATCGTTAGGTTTTATGTGAAATGAATGTAAAAAAAATCCTATTTCTTAAAGAAATAGGATTTTTAGATTAGATTGCTACTCTTCGTATTATTCATTTCGTTATTTTTTGAGGAACGAAAAAATCGGCTTTGATTTTTTGCCTAACATTTCCATGACAGCTTGCTGATTGTTTTGAGCTAACGTAAAATCGGCTTTGATTTGCAAAGTCTTTTCAAAACTTGAGAGCGCTTCTTCTAAGCGCCCTAACTTTTTAAGCGCAACCCCGCGATTGTTCCAAGCTAAGTGATAATTCTGTTTGACTTGTAACGCCCTCTCATAACTTTCAATCGCTTTCTCATAGTGCTTTAAATCATCTAGCGCAACGCCGCGATTGTTCCAAGCCTCGTGATAATCTGGATTGATTTGCAACGCCTTCACATAACTTTCAATCGCTTTCTTATAATCGCCTAAGCTCAAAAACGCATTACCACGATTGTACCAAGCCTCGTGATAATCGGATTTGATTTGCAACGCCTGCTCATAACTTTCAATCGCCTCCTTATGCTGCCCTAACCGTTTAAGAGCATAACCGCGATTGTTCCAAACATCGTATAAATCCTGTTTGATTTGCAACGCCTGCTCATAACTTTCAATCGCTGCCTTATGCTGCCCTAACTTAAAAAGTGCATAGGCACGAGTGTTCCAAGCCTCATGATAATCCTGTTTGATTTGCAACGCCTTCTCATAATTATCAATCGCATCCTTGGGACGCCCTAAGCTGAAAAACGCATTGCCACGATTGTACCAAGCCTCGTGATAATCGGATTTGATTTGCAACGCCTTCTCATAATTTTTAATCGCCTCCTCAAAGTCGCCTAAGTGGCCAAACGCAATGCCGCGATTGTGGAAAGCCTCATGATAACCCTGTTTTATTTGCAAAGCCTTATCATAACTTTTAATCGCCTCTTCAAAGCGACCTAACTGATCAAGTGCAATGCCGCAACTATGAAAAGCCAAGTAATATTTCGGTTGAAGTTGCAACACCTTTTCATAACATTTAATCGCCTCTTCAAAACGCCCTGATTTAAAAAGGGCATAACCACGATTGTACCAAACATCGTGCAAATCCTGTTTAACTTGCAATACCTTATCAAAACTCTCAATCGCTTCAGAAAAACGATCCAACTTAAAAAGCGCGGCACCACGACTCCGCCAAGCATCCAGTTTATCCGGTTTTATTTTCAATAGCTGGTCAAAACTCTCAATCGCATCCTCAAAACGACCTAACTTTCCTAGCAAAGTACCACGATTGTTCCAAGCCAAGAGATAATCGGGTTTAATTTGCAAAGCCTTCTCATAACTTTCAATCGCCTCCTCAAAGCGGCCTAACTTTCTAAGCGCAATACCGCGATTATTCCAAGCTAAGTGATAATCGGGTTTAATTTGCAAAGCCTTATCAAAACATTCAATTGCATCCTCATAGCGGCCTGAATCATCTAGTGCATTAGCTTGATTAAACCAAGCTTCATAATCATCCGGTGGTACAGATTTATTAGAGTGGGTTTTCTTCATAAAAAGCGAATCTCCGTTAGAGCCTTCTACATCAACATTAGACTTGTCCCATTGCAACTGCCTATAAAATTTTTTGTTTCAGGACTGTAAATATTTATTTAGCAAAAAACATGCCATACAGGCACTGCCTAAGTACAGTGCTGTGATAACTAATTGACTCTATTGCGGATGATTTTTGGGCAATTGTTTTAACTTGGTAGCGGCTTCACTAATGATTTTTAAGCAAGAGCCCTTTTTGCATTAGAGGTGCTAGTACATCGTCAAGGTTGTTTTGATGGGTAATGTAGGGTGCGTCCTACGCACCGCATTGAGCGTCAAGGTGCGTAGGACGCACCCTACAAAACAACATTGACAGAGTACTAGTGACATGGTGCGTTTCGCTCGAATGATAATTATCGTTCCACTAAAAATTGCTCATAGCCAATATCTTCTAAATGGTGTGCTTTTTCAACAACCTTATTTTCCAATTCCGCCTTATACCGTTTAATGTTATGACGAATTTCTGGAAATTTCACCCCAACAATTTGCGCCGCGAGTATGCCAGCATTTTTAGCATTATTGATAGCGACAGTGGCAACGGGAACACCACCAGGCATTTGCACAATCGACAACAACGAATCAAGTCCTTGTAAAGTAGAAGTTTTTACCGGAACACCGATAACAGGCAAAGGGCTAATAGCGGCAATCATACCCGGCAAATGGGCTGCCCCCCCTGCTCCAGCAATAATCACTTCCAGCCCCCTCGTTTCCGCCTCTTTAGCATAACTAAATAAACGCTCAGGAGTGCGATGGGCAGACACAATCGTTAATTCATAAAGCACCCCTAAAGATTCTAGCATTTTCGCCGCATCTTTGAGTACGGGCAAGTCTGAATCGCTACCCATGATAATTCCAACGCTTGGCTCAGCCATATTATTTCCTTGCCTTTAGGCAACTCCCAAATAATAATATTCCAAGGGCAACCACTAGGGATTGCCCCTACAATTGCTGATGCCTGTAGGGGCAATCCCTTGTGGTTGCCCCCACCGGTATTTTTGGATTTTTACAACATTTCCTTATATAAGGAAACCACTTCATCCCACTGCTCGTCAGAGAGAATCTGACGCATATTATCCCGACAAGTCGTTTTCATTTCAGCAAGTTGCCTCCGCTTATCCAACAAAGCATCGACTTGAGCCATGATTTCTTCTTTGGAGGCACCATTCAGAGAGGCTTTCTGAAGTTCTTGTTCGCCATTCTTAATCGCCATGACGAGTTTTTTTGCAATGGGACCATGTTTGGCTCGCCAATTGGCAACGGCTTGCGCCTGTTCTGGAGACAGTGCCAACATATCACCCTGCTGCATTATGACGATCATAAAATTTGGCAATGGATGAGCGTGTTTAACAGCCTTCATATCTATAGCCCCTGCATTAGCGGCGGCGGCTAACAAAATAATAGACAAAAAAGTCTTTTTCATAGAATTATCCTTGTTGATTAAAGCCTCACTGGAGTCCAAGATTTATCTTGGAAAAATAGAAATTGTATTAAAAATGCCTAAAAACTCTTTGATTTTAAATAAAAACTCCTTTAATTTTAGCAAATTAATTCAAAATTTGAATGAATAAATATATCATAAAGAGTCATGTTGTCAATAACTGAAATATGCGTACTTTTTCAGCAACAAAGGGCAACCACAAGGGATTGCCCCTACAATACAACATTCGCATGTAGGGGCAATCCCTTGTGGTTGCCCCAGTGTGAAATTATTTATCTGAAAAAATTCTATATCGAGCCTTTGATAACTGATAACTGCTCACTGATAACTGAAAAGCTAGGGAGTAGTTACAAATAAAATTGGTTGTCGTTATTGTAAAAATAGTCAAAACCTTGTTATGCAATAACGACAACCAATTTTATTATCGATCAGATAAGTCAAAACACATAAAATACCAAAATGAATACAAGCTCAACAAAGCGCACCGTTTGGCAATACATTATCGCGCTACTGCGCTATTTCTCAAAACCCAAACGATTTAACTTAAAATTTTTAATACTAAATTTGGCGCTTGCCAGCACGCTTGTCGTCGCATTAGACTATGCCGAAGATTTCGTCTTTTTCAAGGAAATTAAAGACACATCACTCGATTGGATCATGTACTGGCACAGCGATTTTGAGCCTAAGCTCGCCAATGGACAGCCCATGCAGCGGATGGCTCTGTTTGAAATTGATGATCAAACTTACCGTGAATGGGGCTCGCCCGTTCTCACGCCCCGCGATAAGCTCAAGGCTTTGATTGAAGCGGCGGAAAAAGGCGGTGCAAATGTCATTGCGGTGGATATTGGCTTGTCATGGGCTCAAGATGGTTGCATTCATCAAGCGGAAAAAACGCCAGCGTGTCCCACCGCGAGTCCTAAAGCCGCCGATGAATCTTTGGCAAAGTATCTTCAAGCCATCAATGAGAGCCAAACCGCACCGCTTATCATCTTGACGCGGACTTACCGACACCCCTTGGAAAATGGCGTTGTTAATCAAAAGCATTTTCTAACCAGACTGCCTTCGTTTTTGGATAACTATATCACCGAAGAGAAAAACGTTTTTTGGTCATCCACATTTTTTGTCGTTGATGCAGATAGGGTGCGGCGGCGTTGGCAACTTGCCTCGTTAGTCTGTCAAGACAATCACCTCACCGTTGTCCCGTCTATGCAATTATTGGTGGCTTTAGCACAATTGTATGCCACTGACGATAGCACTCGTGAAGCGGCGCAAGTCATCCAACAATTTAAAAATCGCTTAAATCACTGGGCAAATACGCTACCTTGTGATGCTAGCCAAGGCACAACCATTCCGCGATTATGCCAACAGCAAGCGTGTCCGCCGCTTTTCGTAGAATTACCCACAAAAGCTGGCATCAGTGATAAACTCCATCAAGTTGACTTAGCGGGTGGGCGAGAAACAGAAAGAGTCGTTTATCGCTTTGCGCCGCCCGATACGCTCGATCCCAATCGACTGAGCTTTATTATTAAGAAAAGTGCAAGGCATGTTTTAGCGGCAGGGGCGGATGTCTATCAGCGGATTGTGTTAATTGGTGGCACACATCAAGATACGCGAGACAAGCATCCCGTGCCGATTCGCATTAAAGATGTAGATGGCATCTATATTGTGGCAAATGCCATTGACACTTTGTTACGGTTTGGACAATTTCAAACGCAGCCTGTTGAAGATAAATTAATTGTCTCTGTCGTGTTAATAGTGTTCGTCACGCTGATTTTTACTTTTTTCGACATTGTGTTTGCTTTGGTACTCAGTACCGTACTGTTAGGCCTATTAGTGCTATGGAGCTTTCAAGCCTTGCATCATGGCATGGAAATAGACGTTGCCTTACGCTTGCTGGCTATTCAAGCCCTTTATTTTATGTTACGAGTGTTCGGTATTTGGAAATTTTTGCAAGACATTCTCAAAGGAGAAAATCATCATGCTTAGAAAATATACCTGGTGTGCCAAGCTGGCTTTACCAGCTATGGTATTGTTTTATTTAGGGATGGTTCCCTTTACTGCCACGGCTCTGAATTGTACGCAGGTAGCTGAAATCTACATGTCGGATAAAATTGACCATGTTGGCATTTTGAGAACGGGACAAAAGTTGCCTGAATGGGCGAGTCGAAAAAATCGCGCTTTATGTGCCGGCGATATCGTCATTGTGCCAAAAGCTATTCCTCAACTCAAAATCGCCTATTACAGTGAAGGGGGAACAGAAGAAATTCTCACTGCGGGTCAAAAGTATCCAGTAAAAGCACTCGAAGACCCCTGTGGTCCTTGGTGTCGCTTCAAAGAAAGTACTGAACGGCTGTATCAGAAGTTGACACAAAAAGCCCCAGTCACCGTGACAGTGATTTCTGTATTTGACAGAAGCGAAAAGACCGACAAACCTCTACGGCTTTCCATGCCACTCGCTGCCGGTGAAGGTTTTAATTACCCGTTTTATTTGTTTTGGCATGACGGGGCTATTCCACTTTTTTTGGCAGGTGGAAAGCCACCGTATCAAGTGGAGGTGACAGACGCGGCTGGGGAGCGGATTGTGCAGGAAACGGTGGAGAAGACTAACAGGTTTGTTCTGACGGTGGAAAATCCCATTCCGAATCAACCCTACATTTTGACGATTTCCTCAGCCGAAATTGAAGCTTATCGGAAAAAGCTGATTTTTACCGTGCCGCCTTTTCCGCTTGATCCTAAAGCCGACAAATTTCAGGTGTTCGCAACGCTGTTGACCGATCCGAATAAAAATTGGCGATTGGAAATCTGGCGACAATTAGCCACGATGCCAGACACTGAGGTGCGAAAAAATTTTGAGACACATTTGATTTTGGATGATTTTTAAATGGTTTTTAGATCAGGTGGATTAGCACAGGGTAATCCACCAATACCACTGACGATAAAAGGAGAAGATGATGAAACTAAAAAAATGGTTTTTTTGGATAATTTGTTTGGGTTTAATCACATCGCTTGCCCAAGCAGCTACCCAAGAAGAGCAGCTATTAGAGGCTGAAATCTACAATTACCAAGTTATCCAATATTATCAGCAAGGACAATTTCAAAAAGCACTGCCCTTGGCTGAAGAAGCCTTTAAAATCAGGGTTGAAATACTCGGCGATAAACACCCTGACACTCTTACCAGCTTGAATAATTTGGCGTTTATTTATCAAGCCATAGGCCGCTTAGACGAGGCCTTGCCTTTGTCTGAAAACGGCTATCGCTTGATAAAAGAGGTGTTAGGCGATAAACACCCTCACACTCTTTCCAGCTTGAATAATTTGGCGGTAATTTATGAATCCATAGGCCGCTTAGACGAGGCCTTGCCTTTGTCTGAAAACGGCTATCGCTTGATAAAAGAGGTGTTAGGCGAGAAACACCCTGACACTCTTACCAGCTTGAATAATTTGGCGTTTATTTATCAAGCCATAGGCCGCTTAGACGAGGCCTTGCCTTTGTCTGAAAACGGCTATCGCTTGAGAAAAGAGGTGTTAGGCGATAAACACCCTGACACTCTTTCCAGCTTGAATAATTTGGCGGTAATTTATCAATCCATAGGCCGCTTAGACGAGGCCTTGCCTTTGTCTGAAAACGGCTATCGCTTGATAAAAGAGGTGTTAGGCGAGAAACACCCTCACACTCTTTCCAGCTTGAATAATTTGGCGGTAATTTATCAATCCATAGGCTGCTTAGACGAGGCCTTGCCTTTGTCTGAAAAGGGCTATCGCTTGAGAAAAGAGGTGTTAGGCGAGAAACACCCTAACACACTTACCAGCTTGAATAATTTGGCGGAAATTTATCAAGCCATAGGCCGCTTAGACGAGGCCTTGCCTTTGTATGAAAACGGCTATCGCTTGAAAGCCATAGGCCGCTTAGACGAGGCCTTGCCTTTGTATGAAAACGGCTATCGCTTGAGTAAAGAGGTGTTAGGCGAGAAACACCCTAACACACTTACCAGCTTGAATAATTTGGCACTTGCCTATGCTGAGCAAGGCGCTATTGATAAAGCTATCAAACTTCTTGAGAAATTGGTCAAAGGTGTAGAAGTCCTGCGTCGTGGCGATTTATCCGCTGAAAACCGTCAAGCTTTATTTAAGCAATATATAGGAAATTACTTTGCTTTATCTTACTTTTACTTGTTAAGAGATAACGGTGCTAAGGCTTTTCATCTGGCAGAAATGACCAAAGCCCGCACTTTACTCGAATCCATGGCACTCAAATTAGCGAGGCAACAAGCCGGTTTAACTGCCAAGGAGCAACAACAACTCCAAAATCATCATCGTCAACTAACCGCTTTTAACAACTTAATTGCCAACGCCGAAAATTTTGAAAAAAGATTGGAGTTTGAGAGGCAAAAAAACAAAATCGTCAAACAAGCAGCGGAGTTTCAGCGCGTCTTGATGACAAAATACCCTAAATTTAAACAAATCGCTGACCCTGAGATTATCACCGCCACCGAAGGCGCAAAACTCATTCCGTCAGAGGCTTTATTTATCAATTATTTGCTTGACCAAGACAACCGTATGCTGGTTTTCACGCTAGATGCCACTGGCGATTTGCAAGCCCATGACTTAGGCAAAATTGCCGGACTTGAGCAAACGCTGGAAACCTACCGTGAATTGTTGGCAGCCAAATATTCCGTCATGCAATTACGCAGTATCTGTTACTTTGCCGATATTGAATGTAAAACGGTTTGGCAAATAGCCGATGGTAGTTTTGTCATTGGTGATAAACCCAGTAGCGATAAAAAACCAATAAAAGTGAATAGCTTAGATGAAATTAGCCGCTACTTAGCCCAAAAACTCCTCGCACCTTTAAAAGAGCATCTACCCAACTACCAGCGTTGGATAATTTCCCCCGACGGCGCACTGGCACTGATACCGTTTGAAACCCTCATCCTAGACAAGCAGCCCGTTATCGCCAAACATGAAATCAGCTACGTGCAATCCCTGTCCGTGCTAGCGCTACTCAAACAACGCGAACAAGATTACCAAAGTCTCAAAGGCCGCAAGACGCTGTTGGCAATGGGCGCACCGCGATACCACTCGTCAGAGCAACCCCCTAAAGACTGCGATAGAGCCATACGCGCCCCCAATATTGACCTTGAAACCTTTAACCCGCAAGACTACCAACGCGCCTTAAAAGACTTAGACGACAAATGGTGCAATCTCCCCGGTGCCCAAAAAGAACTGGCGGCTTTGAAACAACTATTTACCGATGCCACCCTCTATCAAGAAGCCGACGCAAGTGAAGCCAAACTACAAAGCCTCAACAAGGCCAAAGTGTTGACCGATTACGAATATTTAGTCTTCTCCACGCATGGCTATCTCAGCCCCCAAACGCCGGCCCTGTCCGCCCTCGTCTTAGACTTACTTGATACCACCGACAAGGCGGATGGCTATGTCACCGCTGGCGAATGGCTGGGCTACGATTTAAAAAGCGACTTGATGGTACTATCTGCCTGTCAAACGGGAGTGGGCGAAGTGATGCGCGGCGAAGGAGTGATGGGCTTGCCTTATGCCTTTTATGTGGCGGGCAACAAAAACACGCTGATGACCCTTTGGAACGTGGTAGATGACAGCACTGCCGAATTTATCAGGCGCTTTTTTAAGAAACTCAAAAATGGGAAGGGTCACATTGAGGCTTTGACGGAGACTAAGCGGGAATTTTTGCAAATTGAAAAGTATCGACTGCCCGTGTATTGGGCGGCGTTTGTGTTGTATGGGATTTAAAGGTAAATTATGCACATTGGCCGCACCGCGATACCACACGCCAGAGCAACCCCTTAAAGACTGCGATAGAGCCATACGCGCCCCCAATATTGACCTTGAAACCTTTAGGGACGCAGCAGCATTGCCCAAATTGACGAATTCAGGGTGGATTTTCGGAAAATCACAGGATAATTAGACTTGATTTTTACTGAAATTTATCTAGAATAGACTTGTCTCTAAATAACTTAAAGTGTATATGTCGTGTATATGTAGGGTGGATACGCTATCGCTTAAGGAGCCCTACAATTAAAAAGGGACTCTTTTTATTAACGCCCCAACAAGTTATAAAAACCATGTCATATAGCGATTTCACCTTAAAAAAGGTAAAGCAAGAATTAAAAATAAAAATCATCGAAGATAAAGATTTGTTCTCTCCAATAAAAGAGATTCAAGTCAGTGATTATTTGCTAACCACTTTAAAATATAATATGCCATTAGCCTTAGCGGTTGGTACGGAAAAAGTACGCTCCGAACTACTGATTGCAAATGTATTGTTAGAAGTGAGAAGATTATTGAATAATCAGATCAGCTTTTTTTCTGGTATTAACTTGGATGTTGATAAGGAACGAAATTTGAATGGATTTTGTGATTTCATTCTCAGCAAATCACCAGAACAGTTCTATCTTAATGCCCCAATTATAACCATCGTAGAAGCCAAAAATGAAAATATCACTGGTGGCTTAGGACAATGTATAGCCGAAATGTTTGCATCAAGTCTCTTTAATGAGAAAGAAAAAGAACCATTACCTAAAATATATGGTACAGTGACAACGGGTAATACATGGCGATTTCTCGAATATGAAGATAACATTGCTTGTATTGATGTAGTGGAATATCACATAACAAATGTTAATAAAATTGTTGGTATATTAACTGAGATGGCAAATGATGATAAAGGACGCAGCAGCTAGTACTCTGTCAATGTAAAATTGATGGGTGTTGTAGGGTCAATGCCATTAAGTTAAGGATTTTATGTAGGGTGGGCAACGTCTTTTTGTTGCCCACCAGCCCCGACAGGTGGGCAAAAAAAACACTTTGCCCACCCTACAAAAAAACGTATTTATGCTTAACTTAATGGCATTG
>JSZA02000129.1 GCA_000785145.2 Candidatus Thiomargarita nelsonii | reverse complement strand
CATTATGCAACGACTGTTCAATATTTTGTGGACTCAAAACGGCAGGGTGATTCCATTTTATTTTGAAGTGCGGGATTATCAGCAATGGCTACTAGAATTTTCTGACGCTTATTATCGCACCTTTATGAGCCAATTTTTGTCGTTTAAAACGCGGACGGTTTTAGATTATGAAAATTGCCCTTGGAGTTTTGCCGAACTCAGGCATAAGGCATCCGCGATAAACAACAACAACGCATTGAAGAGTATGGATGAGTTTCAAAATTACTTTGACAAGGAACAGGTGGATCAAGCCATGAATTTGGCCTTTAGCGCACCTGGCGTCTTTGCGGGTAAGGAAAACGTCTTTTTCCTAGTCATGATCGATGAAATCCAATACATGACTAAATATATATACTATGACAAAGCGCACCAAGTTCCAGCACCTAATTTGCCCGGTGCTTACCATGGACTGGTGGAATCCAAAGTCGCTCCGATGCTGGTTTCTGGCAGTTATATCGGCTGGATGGTACAAATGATGCGGGAAATGTTTGTGGGTGGTCGTCTGAAGCAGACCAAAATTTCTTCCAAACTGACCGCCCCTGAGGGCATGGAAGCCGTTTATCGCTATGCCGAATTTAACCAAATTGAGGTGACAGATGAAAGTGCTTTTATGATTAACAAGTTAACCAAAAGCGATCCATTTTACATCGTCAGCTTGTTAAGGAGCGACTGGATTGATAAAGATTTTAGCACCGTCGATGGTGTGATTAAAACGCTGGATTATGAAATCAAGAATCGAGAGGGTGAGTTATTTGGTACTTGGTCAGAGTATATTTCTTCAACGATCAAGGCCGTTAATGATCGCTACGCGAAACAAATTCTGTTGTTTTTGTCCAGAGAACGAGAAAAGGAATGTACTCGGGAGGAAATCAGCAAACATCTGGAAGGGCAATTGTCGGATAGCGAATTGGAGGAAAAACTTCATACCCTTGAAACGGGTGATTTAATTACTCAGGGCTCCAGTAATTTTCGTTATCGGGGTATTGAAGATGATATATTGGATTTTATTTTTCGTTCACTCTATGAAGAAGAAATTCATCAGAAAAGACCGAATATCGCCGCTGAATTAACGGCATCGGTGACTGCTTTCTTAAAAAAAGAAAATCAGTCCTTAAAGGGCGCCTTGAATGAGCTAAAAGGTCGAATGCTCGAATTGGTTGTGTATCGGGAATTAAACCAGTACCGAAAACGGGCTAAACCGATAGAGAATTTTCGACAACGATTTCGCCCCATCTCAAATGCGGCCAAAATGGAAGAGATGTTGAGGGCTTGCTCAGAAAGCCGATTTGATATGATTTGGATGAATTATTATCTGGCAGTGCCTCAGACAACCGCACTAGAAATAGACGTATTAGCTGAGGGTGAGGATGCGGATAGTTGTTGGGCTTTAGCATTTGAACTGAAAAACCGCGATGATAAAAATCCGCCGAATATGACGGAGGCTCAATTGTTTGTGACAAAGATAAAAAGGGTCAAACAATGGCTGGCTCAAAAGGGGACAACAATCAAGTTTGTTTGTCCAGTGTATTTGAGTGCCAAAGGATTTGAGCCGTCAATCGAAGCTTGGTTGCATGAACAAGGGGTATTGACGGCGGATAGGGAGAGTTGGGAAGGTAAAGAAATTGGATTGAAGCTGGATAAATAAATATTAGGAGTCGTCCAAGATAAATCTGGCCGACTCTAAAATAGCATAAAATTAGAGGTTGCCAAACATGAAATATGCTCTTGAAGAAAGAATTGGAGATCCATTGCTTTTTTGTGGTAGAAAGCAGGAAATGGAATTGTTGAGAAATTGGGTCAATATGATACCCAGAAAAATGGCCAAATCTCGTGCCTTGTTAGGTCGGCGCAAATGTGGTAAATCTGCCATTATGCAACGACTGTTCAATATTTTGTGGACTCAAAACGGCAGGGTGATTCCATTTTATTTTGAAGTGCGGGAGCTTATTATCGCACCTTTATGAGCCAATTTTTATCGTTTAAAACGCGGACGGTTCTCTCCCCAAATAATCGGCCTTGGGACTTTGTCAGACACATGGTTTGCTCCGAAGTGACTGGATCGAGCGGGATTTTAGCTCGGTTCAAGGTGTGATTAAAACGCTGGATTATGAAATCAAAAATCGAGAGGGTGAGTTATTTGGTACTTGGTCAGAGTATATTTCTTCAACGATCAAGGCCGTTAATGATCGCTACGCGAAACAAATTCTGTTGTTTTTGTCCAGAGAACGAGAAAAGGAATGTACTCGGAAGGAAATCAGCGACCATCTGGAAGGCCAATTGTCGGATAGCGAATTGGAGGAAAAACTTCATACCCTTGAAACGGGTGATTTAATTACTCAGGGCTCCAGTAATTTTCGTTATCGGGGTATTCCTGATGATATATTGGATTTGATATTTCGTTCACTCTATGAAGAAGAAATTCATCAGAAAAGACCGAATATCGCCGCTGAATTAACGGCTAAGGTAAACGCTTTGAAAAAATAAAATTTGAAAAAATAAAATCAGTCTACCACCTGATAATTGATACTGATAACTGATAAATTATTAATGACAAAAACATTTAGTTATGCTATTGAATTTAATAAATAAAAGATTTTTACTTATCCCTGCTAATAGATAATCCCTGTAGTTAAAGAAAGTGCTATGGATATTGGAGCGATCCTGTACTAGTGTATTTGAGTGCCAAAGGATCGGGAGAGTTGGGAAGGTAAAGGAATTTAAAACATCTGTTATGAAGAATTGAAACGCCATTGAAAAAAAATCCTATTTCTTAAAGAAATAGGATTTTTATATTGATTTATTTACTTTAATATATGACACCAAAAATACACATACTAAGTGATTTACATCTTGAATTTGCCCCTTTCAAACCGCCAACAACAAAAGCCGATATTGTGGTACTGGCGGGAGACATTCATCTTGGTCAAAAAGGCTTAGCATGGGCAAAACAATCCTTTCCTGATAAAACCGTTATCTATGTATTGGGCAATCACGAATATTATGGCAATGCCATTCCTAAACTCACCAATAAAGTACGTGAAGCGGGCAATCCTATACATATTTTAGAAAATGAGCGCATTGATATAGAGGGCTTTACCTTTTTAGGCTGTACTCTCTGGACGGATTTTAAATTATTCGGTGATCCACGTCTTGCCGGTTATCATGCACAAACGATGATGAATGATTACCACAAAATCAGAGTCAGTCCCGAATTTAGAAAATTACGTGCCATTGATACAGCGTTATTTCATTCTCGTTCACTGAAATGGCTACAAAATGAATTGTTAAGTGTCAATCCACAAAAAACGATTGTGATTACACATCATGCGCCCAGTTCATCCTCAATACCAGTCAGATACCGTTCAGATTTATTGAGTGCTGCATTTGCCTCAGCACTTGACGATTTTGTCATAAAATCAGGAATCAAGCTTTGGATTCATGGACATATTCATGATTATTTTGATTACAAACTCGGTAATACCCGTGTTATTTGTAATCCAAGAGGTTATCCTGATGAAAACTTATTCAATTTTAATCCAGAGTTCGTTGTAGAATTATAGCAAGTTCCCCATTCCTTTAAAGCCAAAGATTTTTTTATCCTTTAGTAAAGTGACAGTTATTTATACTATATGATCACAATTACTTTGATCACACAAGCTTTCAAAACCGGACTTGAAAGTTTAACTAATAACTGATAACTGATAACAAAGGGGAATAAGGATGAGGGGTAAAGTAAAGGAGAAATCCGACAGTGCATTATTTAGAGAAGCCATGCGGGGAGTCAAACCGCTGAAAACGGATAAACTACCGTTGACAAATCCACCCCCTAAACCTATTCCTAAACAACGCTATTTAGATGAGGCTTTGGTACACGAGGAAATGCTTTCAGACAACTACGATTTGGCGGAATTAGAAACAGGAGAGCAATTGTTATTTGCACGTCCAGGCGTACAGCATCGTGTTCTAGCAAAATTGCGGCGCGGACAGTTTAGTATCAATGCAGAATTAGATTTGCATGGCATGATAGTGCGCGAGGCACGGGTAGAAGTGGGCAATTTTTTACATGATTGTTACAACAGCCAGATTCGTTGTGCGCGAATTGTGCATGGTAAAGGCCATGGCTCTTGGCAAAAGCAGCCTATCTTGAAGAAAAAACTGAATAAATGGTTGCAACAACGCGATGAAGTGCTAGCGTTTTGTTCAGCACGTTCGGTAGATGGGGGGACGGGTGCGGTATATGTGTTGATTAAGCGAAAATAAAACAGGAGTGGTGCAAACCACTCCCATGCTTAGGGCTAACACCTAAGTGTTATTCACCATTTGAAGGGGCAGGAGGAGCTGGAGGCGCATTGTAACCTGGGTTAGGACCATATCCACCAGGATAACCACCATATCCACCACCAGGATAACCACCATATCCACCACCAGGATAACCACCATATCCACCACCATAAGGAGCATAACCCCCATGGCCGCCATAAGGAGAACCACCATATCCATAAGGACCATAACCATTGTTATCACGACCATGGCCATAGCCACGACCATAACCGCGTCCACCAGTGGACGTACTAAAATTCATATCGCCCCAACCGCTGCCATCCATCCAGTCGTCCATCATGCCGGAACGAGAACCGGGCCAACCACCGCCCCAAGGACTACCACCGCCCCAAGGACTACCGCCACTCCAAGGACCGCCACCCCAAGGACCGCCACCGCCACCCCAAGGACTACCCCAATTATTACCCCACCAAGCTTGTGCGGGTGAAGCCAGAAGGGCTCCACCAAGAATGGCAGACAATGCCACGGCTTTAGCAAAATTTCTCATTTATTTACCTCTCAAAAAATGTAGGAAATGACTTCCAAATTGGAAATTGTAACAATTTCCCCAAAAAATGTAATTTATAATCCAATCTACATCTCATCCGTCAAACTAGATTTAGGATCACTTTAACATAAAAACAACCCTTGCTCAAAAAAAAAAGACAGTTCTGCAAAGGATTGAGTCAGTCTACAAGTTAATTATTCCTTTAGTCAAGAAAAGATTGATAAAAAGAATAAATATTCTTATTTTTCAAGCAATTATAAAATATATTAATGAAAAATAATATAATTATAAATAGGAGTTCAAGATTTATCTTGGACTCCTACCACCACAACTTATTTATTTTCGGCTTCAGTTGAAGGACGAGGTGCTGGAGTACCACAACCAGAAGCTGGTCCGCCATAAGGATAACCGCCATAGCCGCCGCCATAAGGATAACCGCCATAGCCGCCGCCATAAGGATTACCGCCATAGCCGCCGCCATAAGGATAACCGCCATAACCGCCGCCATAAGGATAACCGCCATAGCCGCCGCCATAAGGATAACCATATCCATAATTATCACGACCATAGCCACGACCATAGCCACGTCCACCCATGGACGTACTAAAATTCATATCGCCCCAACCGGAGCCATCCATCCAGTCATCCATAAAAGATGATGAACCAGGTCCACCCCACCAAGCTTGCGCTGGCATAGTCGCAACAATCGCTCCACCTAAAATGGCAGATAGTGCTAGTGCTTTAGTCATGCTTCTCATAATCTTACCTCCATAAAATAAATGTCAAACATGATTTAATGAAATCAGTTAATGAATCAACGGTGAGCAGGATACATGATTCAAACTATATTAGCAATCCATAATTTAGAATATTATAATATTTTAATATTATAATATTGTTTTTATTATTAAAAAAAGTTAAAAAAAATTTTTCGGCACCACGGTATCAGTTATCAGTTATCAAGTTTTATGTTTCCGAGGCAAAAGTTTTCGCGCAGCGAAAACTTTTGCCTCGGAAGGCAATCCTTTATGGTTGCCCGGGGCGTTGGTGGCATTGGTGCAAGGCGTACCTTGCACGGATTTAATTATCTCGATCTCCTAAACCATCGCCGCTGTTGATAGCTAGCCATTTTCTCGCTACTTTCACTTTCTGCAATCGTAAAAAACGCCATATGAATCACAGATTCATCTGCCACGAGCGCAGAGCCAACCATCGTTCTCCCTTCAAAACGGTGATCGTCCCCATATCCCGTTGAGGGATAATCTTGTGCGGTACAGTCTCTGATGGCTGCTAAAAATGCCTGCGCTGTGCTGAGAGACGGCGTATCACTTGGCTCACTGGAATGCTGTATCGCATCCACGGCATAACTTTTAAGCAGTTTTGGATGTAATTGTTGATAGGCAGAGCTACGGGAAAGGATATCAAAACCAACAACTTGGGCATTGATCAAAACTAACAGACCCTGTTGTTTAGGTTGAGGCGCAAAGGCTTTTTCATACTCCGCCAATTCACTCGCTTTCGACTCATAGACATCCCGCATTGCGCCCGTCGGTGAATTAACCCTTGTAGCCGCTGATAATTCATTAATCTCATTCCAGACGGTGCCTTGATCTGAACTATAGCTCCTTTCTCGGCGCAAGGATTCGTGTACAGACCGTGTTTTGCTTGAGCGGATACTACGCGCCATCACATGTCCTGAGCTTGAAAACTCTGCTGATGAATACGCCCACCGCCCCTGTTCTGTGCAACTGACAGGGATGATTGTCTCAGTTTGGGGCTTGAGCAGAATGCTTGTGTTTAAAACACGATTTTGCTTTGCCCCCATCAATTCTTCGCCATCCAGTAAAAGTACATATTGGGTAGCAGTATTCATCACCTTTAATTCTGGCACCGAGCCAGATTGATCGATTTCAGTAATTTTAAGGACTTGCTGATCTAATGCGTCTTGCAAAGTGAGATATTCAGGGCCATTATCGCCCGGGGCTAAGAGGGGTACCGTTGCCATGTTCTTGAATGTCTGAACATATCCTAATGTTAGTGACTCAAGGTATTTGTCGATAGTGGGCTTCATCTTTGACTCCTCCTCTGGATTGAAAAGATTTGCCGATAATGCAATAATCTAATCTAAATTTTAGCAGAATTTAGTAGGAGTCCAAACTTTAGTTTGGTAATTTATGAATTGGATTATAAAAACGCTCACGAGTTCAATTGGACAAAAAATCATTATGTCAATCACGGGATTATTTTTAATCTCGTTTTTAATCGTGCATCTCACCGGTAATTTGATGATATTTAAAGGCGACAACGGGGCAGCGTTTAATGCCTACGCGCATTTTATGTCCACGGCTGGGATTATTCGTGTCGCTGAAATCATTTTAGTCTTAGGTTTTATATTACATATCTACACGGCTTGGAAACTGAATCAATACAACCAACAAACACGTCCACAAACTTATATCTACAATCGCCCAGATGCCAATAGTTCATGGTTTTCACGCTATGCCGGTATCACAGGTTCAATCGTGTTAATTTTTTTAGTAACACACTTGCACAACTTTTGGTTTAGATATAAATATCAAGCCGATATTCCGCTGCTTGCCAATAGTGACTATAAAGATATGTATTGGTTAACGCAAACTGTTTTTCAGCAAGAATGGTGGTTTGCCATCTTGTACATTGTGGCAATGCTGTTTCTCGGCTTTCACCTAGCACACGGATTTGAAAGTGCTTTTCAAACATTAGGCATTAATCATAAAAAATACACACCGCTTATTCAAAAACTTGGCTTACTATTTGCTATTGTGGTGCCGGCGGGTTTTGCCGCTATGCCAATTTATTTTTTAGTGCTTATGCTTAAATAGAGCATTTCACTTGTTTCGGGAATGAGGGACGATTTCCCGAAACAAATTTGTCCTTGTTTCGGGAATGAGCGGAGCGATTTCCCGAAACTCAATAAAGGGGCAACCATAAAGGATTGCCCCTACAAAAGCGGCAGAAGGTAGGGGCAATCCCTTGTGGTTGCCCTTAACGGCGATGGCAGTGGGGACGATTTCCCGCTCCTCTGGTCAGCGAAACTAAACAAATTTAAATCTTCAACTTCTTTATCAAGCTATCTGGCACATTCACACAGGGATTATACAAAAAATTCAAACTCTCTAACCCTGAATTCAGTTGACGAAAGTCTATTTTTTCTAACTGATTATGGCTAATATCTAAATTGCGTAGCGTTTTGATTTTATCTAAGCTCAGACTCCCTAGACTTGATAAACGATTATGACTGAGATAAAGTTGAGATAGATGCTTTAAATGAGATAAATCGCCATAGTTCTCAGCATCGCCCCCAGTGTGAGACAAATTTAATTCGCGCAACTTGCCAAAATGTTGCCAAATCGGTGGCATTGATGGTCCTATACTACACCAAACCCCCAACCAGCAAGACTCTTTAAATAAAGGATTGTGAGACAAATCTAAAGATTCTAAAGCGGACAAATTGCCTAGCGATAATGCATCTGGCGTTAATTGATTATGGGAAAGATCCAATTTGCGTAATTCGGTAAATTTACCCAACCAATCCGGTAAAGTGCTCATATTTAAGTGACTCAAGTCTAAAAAAGTCGCTTGTAACAAACAAGACGGATTCATATTTTTAGGGACTCTGAAAGCTTTGCCTTCAAAGGCGACTTTAACTCGCTGCATCATCTCAATATCTTCGGCTTTCAGTCTAGCAGAGCGAGGCGTGCAGTGATGTTCCAAGATGATTTGTTGACGACTACTATTACCATTAATATCCGTCAGCCTAATACGAATGCGTTTTTTTCTGCCTATTCGCAGTGAGACTTGATAAGAAAAATATCCTTCTTTGTCTAGTGCCACAGTTTGCCCGTTGAGGGTGACGGATGCCACGCCCGTCTCGTCAATCACTTGTCCACGCAAACCATAAGTGGTCGTGTTTTCTACAACAATCTTATCTTCAATGCCAAGCAGACGCGGTGGGCTCATATCTTTACGAATGAGAATAATGTTTTTGCTGGAGCGGTTATTGAAAATATCCGTCGCCGTGATCTGAACCGAATTTTCTCCGAGTTCTAATGGAAGTTCAATCGAAAAATATCCTTCTTTATCTAAGTACACAGATTGTTCATTGAGATTGACGGATGCCACCCCCGCCTCGTCTATAATTTGCCCACGCAGAAAATATCGGTTCATATTTTTGACAACAATCTTATTTTGAATGCCAAGCAAACGCGGTGGGCTAGTATCATTACGAATGAGCTTCAGGTTTTTGCTGAGCCGGTTGTTGAAAATATCCGTCGCAGTGATTTCAAGCGGCTTTTCTCCGAATTGGAATTC
Organism: Candidatus Thiomargarita nelsonii; assembly: GCA_000785145.2. Lineage (GTDB taxonomy): Bacteria > Pseudomonadota > Gammaproteobacteria > Beggiatoales > Beggiatoaceae > Thiomargarita > Thiomargarita nelsonii_B. The sequence continues at coordinate 9,452 of JSZA02000129.1, read as the reverse complement.
TCCTTGAAAAGAGAAAAAACCTTGATTATCCAGCTTTGCACTTTCCCCATTGATCGTCAGCACCACATCTGATTTATCAATGACTTGTCCACATAGCGTGTATGTTGTCGTATTGATGACCAGATTGCTATCCAGAACAAGAACCGGTGGCTTGGTATCTACTTCACCTGATTGTAAAACGACTTTCAGCAATTCAGCTCGATTGAATTGGGCACGATATGGCTCAATACTGCTCACTTTGTTAGCAAGACGCACATTAATATATTTTTCACCACCCACCGAAGCCACATAATAACCTTGAGTGCTGACAGTCGCCCAATCATCCTTTTTAAAGCCTACCATTTGGACAATTTCTTCTCCATTTTCAAGATACCATAAGCGTGTGCTGCCATCCCCACTGCCTGACAAGGCAAATTTACCATTGGGAGAGAACGCCACGCTGTTGACATGCCAGATATGTCCCTCAAATGTCCGAATTTCGTGCCCCGTTGAAATGTCCCACAGTTTCAGGGTTTTATCTCGACTGCCTGATAAAGCGAATTGGCCATCGGGGGAAAACGCGACTGTTAAGACATAAGAGGCATGTCCTTTGAATTTCCGAACTTCTTGCCCCGTTGAAAGGTCCCACAATTTCAGGCTTCTATCTCGACTGCCTGATAAAGCGAATTGGCCATCAGGGGAAAACGCCACAGCATTGACATCCCAGCCATGTCCTTTCAATGTCATAATTTCGGCACCCGTTGAAATATCCCATAATTTCAATGTATTATCCCAACTACCCGACAAAGCAAATTTGCCATCAGGGGAGAATGCCACAGCCCAAACCGAGTCGGTATGTCCGTCAAATGTCCGAATATCGTCCCCAGTTGAAATATCCCACAGTTTGAGCGTGCGATCCTTTGATCCTGACAAAGCGAATTTACCATCAGGGGAGAATGCCACGGCATTAACCCAAGAACTATGTCCCTCAAATATTCTAATTTCGTGCCCACTTGACACGTCCCACAGTTTAAGGATATGTTCTGAAGAACCCGACAAAGCGAATTTGCTATCAGGAGAAAACGCCACTGCTTTGACATCCCAAGCATCTTCCTCAAATATCAGAATCTGTCGCCCAGTTGCGACTTCCCACAGTTTTAGCCGGTGATCTGAAGACGCTGACAAGGCGAATTGTCCGTCGGGAGAAAATGCTACCGCTTTGACATCCCAAGCATATCCTTTTAAGCTCCGAATCTCGCCTCCACTTGAAACGTCCCATAATTTGACACTATTATCATTTGAACCCGACAAGGCAAATTTGCCATCAGGGGAAAACGCCACCGCGTTCACATCCCACTTATGTCCATCAAATGTCCGAATCTCACGCCCACTTGAAATGTCCCATAATTTGAGACTGTAATCATGTGAACCCGATAAGGCGAATTTGCCATCGGGGCTGAACGCGACAGCCTTTACCCAAGAAGAATGTCCTTTAAATATCCGAATTTCGCGCCCCGTTGAGACTTCCCACAATTTGAATGTTTGATCAGAAGAGCCCGACAAGGCGAATTTGCCATCGGGGGAAAATGCGACACTGTTCACCCAAGAACTATGTCCACTGAATGATCGTATTTCGTGCCCCGTTGACAGTTCCCACAATTTGAGCGTGTTATCCCAACTGCCTGACAAGGCAAATTTGCCATCAGGGGAAAACGCCACGCTGCTTATACTACCCAGATGCCCCTCAAAGGATTGAATTTCACGCCCACTTGAAACGTCCCACAGTTTGACCTTTTCATCAGAAGAACCCGATAAAGCGAGTTTGCCATCAGGAGAGAATGCCACAGCATTTACAAACCAGGTATGTCCCTCAAAAGTCCGAATTTCTTCCCCAGTTGATAGATTCCATAGTTTGAGAGTTTTATCATAAGAAGCCGACAAGGCACGTTTGCCATCGGGAGAAAAAGCCACAGCAGTGACAGTAGCCGAATGTCCCTGATATGTCCGAATTTCACGCCCATTTGAAAGTTCCCACAATTTGAGCGTATTATCACAAGAAGCCGACAAGGCGCGTTTGCCATCAGGGGATATCTCCACGGCGTTAACAGCGGAAGAATGTCCCAACTGTACAAAAAATTCTGGCTGTTGGGCGTGTGCGATTGTTCCCCATATCATCAATAGGGCAATACTGATCATTAGTTTATTTTTTTGAAAGCTTTGCATTTAGGTTTTCTCCGTGAGAGGGCAACCATAAAGGATTGCCCCTACAAACCGTTAGATTATGTCATCGACGATCCGCGTCGAGTGTTGGAGTTTATGCAATTAACGCGCCATCTTTTTATGTGTTTGAGTCTCCGTATAGCATTCGGAGTCCAAGATTTATCTTGGAAGTGGGGTCGCCCAAAATAAATTTTGGACTCCAAACCACAATCTTCTACTTACATCCCTTAATTTCTGACGCGCCGCTCGTCGTAATAGTATTATTTATAGGCGTACCATAACAATCAAGTGTTGATGCACCTGATAATCTTCCAGTTAAGGCACCATTCACGCTGATTATTGCATGACTTGCACCTCCCAATCTCACTTTGGCATTATAAGAAGTGATTTCTTTTAAGTTCAAATCACTGCTACCTGACAATTTAACGCTCAGATTATTGACTGTACCACTCTCCCCGGTTAAATGACTGGTACCTGACATAACCACTTTTAAACGATTCGAGCTAAACCCTGAAAAGACACATTCACTGATGCCACTCAATTTAATTTTAGTCAAAGAGGGCATAATGATTGCTGCTTGTAATGTCACATTCGTCAAAATTGTATTCTTCTCAGTGCTTAGGTACAACACTCTGCCATTTTGATGAACGTTAAGATGTTGGAAAACATTTTTATCAGCCGTGACTTTAACCTGATAAACAGTCCCTTGGGTGATGCTTATGTCAAAGGCATTTTGCCCAACCACTTGGCTAAATCCTTGCAAATCATAAGATTTGCTTTGCAATTTTCCTGAGCCCACGACGGACGCACAAGAGCTAGTGCAAGAATCGTTGACACAAGTCGCTCCGCAACCGGCACTTGAAGCAACGATTGTTTGGCTTCCGCTACCACAAGAACTCGTACAAGTGCCATTAATGCAAACGGTGGCGCAATTTTCGCCCCAAGCCAGTGGCAAACAGCCTAGCAAGAGAGCAAACAGTAATTGTCGCTGAAATAATTGTATGATCATAATTTAATTTCTCCTTTTTCATATAACCAAAGGCAACCAACTATCCAACTTCTTTATCAAACCCTCTGGCAGAGCACCATCAAACTCTATATTACCTAATGCTGGCAACGTAAACGGATCCTCAAATTCTATATCAAATGTTATTTGGCGATTCGCTTTTAAATTGAGATGAAATAAATCCGCTAAAGGCGCAAATGTCAAATGTCCAAGCTCATTATGCGACAAATCCAAAATTTGTAAACCCGGGCTCAGTTGAACAAAGTCTATTTCTTCTAAACGATTATGGCTCAAATCTAAAAACACTAACTTATTGAATTTATTTAACTTAAATTCTGCTATATTGGATAAGCGATTATGATTAAGATCAAGTTGATATAATTTCTTTAAGTGAGACAAATCACCATAATTTTCAGCATCGCCGCCAGTGTGAGACAGATTTAATACGCGCAAACCGTTTAAGTGTTGCCAAATTGCTGGCATTGTCGGTTTTATACTACACCAAACACTCATCCAACAAGTTTCCTTAAATAAAGGATTGTGAGACACGTCTAAAACTTCCAAAGTGGACAACTTGCCTAGCGATGTTGATAATACTGCTGGACTGAGTTGATTATAAGAAATATCCAGTTTGCGTAATTGAGTAAATTTAGTCAACCAGTCGGGTAAATAAACCAAATCTAAATGACTCAAATCTAAAAATACTGCTTGGTGTAAACAAGAAGGGTTGATGTCTCTGGAAATTTGACTGGCTTGACGTTCTCCTTTAAAAGCGATTTTGACTTTATAACGATACATCGTATCAATCTCTTGGCGGCTCAATTGTTCAGCTCCATCACAGCGATCCTCTAAAATCAATTTTTGATCAGTAAATTGCAAAGCCGTTTTCACCCATTTAGGGCGATTGAATTGTTCTGGCAGTTGAGCGTGTGCGATTGTTCCCCATATCATCAATAGGGCAATACTGCTCATTAGTTGACTTTTTTGAAAGCATTGCATTTAGGTTTTCTCCGTGTTCTCAGCAGGAGTCCAAGATTTATCTTGGACGTTTATCGGTTTATATATAACATTCGGCATCCTTGATTTAATTCAAGTTAGTTGTTTAGATTAGTTTACAATTTTCTAAATCAGTAATCCACCATTTTTAACAATGCCATTGGCGTAGGGGCGGGTGTAGGGGCAATCCTTTATGGTTGCCCGAGACGATATGGCATTGACCATTTTTAATGATAACTTGTCGCGCTGATGAGCTTAAAATGTTGTAAACTGTATATGTCTAAAAAAAAAAGGAGCAACCATGTGTAAAAAAGCACTGATATGTTTGGTAGCCATAGTGTTACCACTGGAACTATACGCCAAAATTGATTTAGTCACTTTACCCGTGCGTGATCAGGTACAGTTGACTATTTACAATGCGGCTGATTTAACGCTGGTGCGGGAACAACGCACTTTAACTCTCAAACAAGGTATCAATCGCCTAGAATTTGGCTGGGCAGACACCTTGATTGATCCCACGTCGGTTTATTTGGATGCACCACAACATGCGGGAAAAGTCAATTTATTGGAAGTGGCTTATCCGCCTAATGTCAAAGGGAGTGCCATTTGGACAATTGAGTCACAAGTAGCGGGGGCAGTGCCCGTCGATATTAGCTTTTTTACCTCTGGTCTCTCTTGGCGGGCTTTTTATATGTGTACTTTGTCAACCGATGAAAAAATGATGCGCTTGCAAAACTATGTGCGCGTTGATAACCGCAGCGGAGAAGATTATCTCAATGCCGAAACGCGAGTGGTGGTTGGTAAAATCCATTTACTTGATAAAATTGCCGAATTAGCACAACGCCATCCGCCTTATGGTATGCCACCAATGGACGAGTATGCTTTAGCAGACGACATGATAGTAGAATCTGATTTGATGATAGCGACAGCGATGCAGTTTAGAGCAGCCCCCAAGAAAATCATCAAAGAAGGTTTATCCGAATATTTCCTCTATAGCATTGAGGGTACCGAAACTATTCGGAATGGCTGGGGTAAGCGTTTGATTGCCTTAGATGTGGAAAAACTGCCCGTGCGTGCCCTTTATCGTTATGATGAATATCGTTATGGTAAACAAGCGCAACGCTTATTATTTTTCAAAAATGATAAAGCACATCAATTAGGTGAAACGCCTTTACCTGACGGCAAAGTGATGATTTACCGGCAATTGGCTGATAAACATTTAAGCTATGTTGCAGCCACAAACACCCAATATATTCCCGTTGAACAAGAAGTTGAGCTGGATTTAGGCGCGGCAAGATATGTTAAAGTGGAGCCGGTTTTAATAGATTATCGAACCGAAAACTATGTTTTTGACCTCAAAGGCAATATTTCGGGACATGATCGCGTTCAAACTTGGCAATTGAAATTGGAAAATAACCGCGATTTGCCGGTAGAACTAGAAATTTTCCAACACTTTCAGCATCCACACTGGACAATCGAGGCTGGCACTTATGAAAAAGTCGATCTAGACACGATCAAATATCGTCTGACTTTGCCAGCGCGTACTAAAGAATATCTGCTGACATATACGCTCACCTTGTTTGAGGGTGAACGTCGGAGGAAATCACGATGAAATTGACGACTTACTTCATTTTTATGACTGTTTTCAGTCTTTTACTCATTGAAAGCAGTTGGGCACGTATTAAATTAGTGGCGTTACCAGAACGCGAAGCAACCGTGGTACGCTTAGATAATCCCAGTGCGACGCTGCTTGAAGAGGAGCGCGTGTTGACTTTACAAAAAGGGCTCAATCAAGTTGACTTTTCTTGGAAAGGGGTAGAAATTCGACCAGATTCAATCCGCCTAACAGTGCTAAAACAACCGCAAGCGGTAACAGTGCTCAGCGTCAGTTATCCGCCCAATGAACAAGCCTTAGTTTGGGAATTTGCCAGTCCCAGCGGGCAACAAGTGCGCGTCAGAATTAGTTATCTGCTCAACAAAATTGATCGTTTAATCACCTACCAAGCGGTGGTGCGAAAAGATGAATCTAATTTAGATTTAAGCTCATTTTTAGTCTTGAGAAATTTCTCTGGAGAAAATTTACCGGCTAGCCGCTTTCAACTGGATTATGGGGAAGCTTTTGAAAGTGCTGTTTTAAGCGGAGAAACTAAGCGGATGCAATTTTTCACCGCCAAAAAGTTGCCTATCAAAAAACGCTTTACTTTTGACGCGGCTCAATTACCTTGGGATCCTAAACAAGTTGGCAACAATGTCGGTATTCCGGTTCATTATGAATTAGAAAATACCACCGATAACGGCTTAGGCAAACATGCGTTATGGGATGGCAAAGCCCGTTTATATGGTGAAGATGGACAGGGCAGTACGCTTTTTTTGGGTGAAGATAAGGCAAAATTCACGCCCGTAGGACAACCACTTAAATTAATCATTGGCGATAGCCGCGATGTCGTTGTCACGCAACGTAAAATGAGCCAACAGCGTTTGAATGAACGCCGCAACGCTAAGCGAAATCGAGTGGTACTGCATGATACTGAAGAAACCATGCGGGTAGAAATCGAAAATTTCAAAGAGCAAGCCGTGTTTGTCACTCTCAAAGAGCGGATGCCGGCAGAGTGGGTTATGAAAAAAGCGTCTCATTCATATCAACGGGAACATAATCGAGAAATTCACTTTGATATTGCGGTTCCTGCTAAGGATAAAGTGGTGGTGATTTATAGTTATTATCGGCGTAATATACGTCCCTAACCTGACTAGTACGCTGTAACATAAGTTTTTTGGGTAATGTAGGGTGCGTCCTGGGCACAAATAATCGGTAAAGGTGCGTAGGACGCACCCTACAAAACAACATTGACAGCGTACTAGTGCAGGAAGGCATAAATCTTCAGGCCATTGAGAAATCAACCAACTTCACAGAGTTATACATGAAAAATCAAATAATACACTTGAGTGTCCTGGTAATACTGGGATTGTTCATGAGTACGAGCGCAAACGCGAGTAAGGCGCACTATGAAATAGCCTATAATGCTGCACAGGGTTTGGCACAGAGTGCTTGGGACAACATTGGTCATAACTGCACGAGGCTAAATCCGTTTATTAGCATCATCAGTTTAGGCGTGAATGATGCGGTAAATGACATTGGGACACCTCCTTATACGGGACGGGCTGCTGAAGATTTTGGTACCGGGTATATTAATGGTTTGAGGGCAGTTTTGGGAAAAGTAGCCCTTGACTGCGTGAGTTTAGGCGTGAGTGATGCGGTGTATAGGGGACGGGCTGCTGAAGTTTTTGGTACAGGGTACATTAAGGTGGCCCTTGACAACGCGAATGAGTGTCAGATGCTCGGCCAGGCGATGGGAGAATGGGCAGCCAAAATGTTCTGTCGAGTGGCAGCGGTGATTGAGCATACTCCAAGCTTCACTCGTCGGATATCGAATGTAGATGGCGGGATTTGTGGGCGTGCCTATAGAAGAGGATGTGAGAATAATTTTGTTAGGATTGCACTGGGAATGTGCCCAACCTACGCAAATGGTTCTGCCTTTTGGAACTATTACGGAGGGGCATCTGGTGGCTGCTGCGGTTACGATCCTAACTAAGGGAGGGTCAATGCCATATCGTGTCGGGCAACCATATTTGGCGGTACGATATGGCATTGAGTCGTAGATACCCCTGTTGCCGGTATTCAACCACTTTATGAGTCAAAGTACGTTAAACCGTAAAGAAATCCGATTTTTTGAAAAAATCGGATTTCTATCCCGAAAATGTTAAAAGATTTAGAACGTTCCTGGTGCGCCCAACGCACAAATATAAAACAAAAACAAAAAATTACGTTCAATGCGTCCCTTGCACGGGGTTCGCACTGTACGCCTTACACAAATAAATGGCACGCGCACTCCCAAGATAAATCTTGGACTCCGAAAAGTCCGAGGTTTAGAAAAAAGATGGTGCGTGGGACGCACCCGGAGCTCCACTCAATGCCATATCGTGTCGGGCAACCACCCCAGGAGTTGCCCCTACGGAGGACAACATTTTATGTAGGGGCAATCCTTTATGGTTGCCCTGCACGATATGGCATTGAAGCGTAGGGTGCGTCCTACGCACATTTTTGTACAAGAACTCAAAGAAGGTAACACTTGGGGATTACAACAATTAGAAATTCCTCAACTGTGGAAAACCACGCAAGGAGCCGACATTAATGTTGCTGTATTAGACACCGGCGTGTATGGTGAGCATCCCGCACTCGCCAAACGAGTCAAAGAATTTGTGATCATCAATCCGCTTGGCAGACGTATTAAAGCGAGCCCCAGCTTTGACAGTGGTTGTCATGGCACTCAGGTTTGTGGCACGATTGCTGCTGGAAAAACAGCGAATGGGCTAAATATTGGTATTGCACCTGAAGCGAATTTACTGGTGGCAGGTGTGATGTTGGGTAATGCCAATTTACGCAGCATTATTGAGGGAATAACAAGGGACGTGCTTTAATATCAATTCAAGTTGATGTGAAAGATATTGAGGGTGTTGTTACAACCACTGCGATATATCAGTGGTTTATTCAGTTAATTGAGTGAGGGTATCTTTAGCACAATGCCATATCGTACCGAAATCTTGTAGGGTGGGTAGAGCGAGAGCGAAACCCACCATTGTTATAAATTTCAACGATTTGGTGGGTGCAGCGAAGCTCTACCCACCCTACAAAAAAGCTTAACTTAATGGCATTGATCTTTAGCATCAATAAGATTTCTCAAGATTTCTCAGATCAAAGCAACGAAGTAACGCCAGTAAACCGAAATGACAAACAGGGAAATTATTTTATGACCATTCCTAATAATTAATCCCTGTAGTTCCTATAAAAACATGTCTCACTCTTTATTCGGAGCGGCTCAGGGTGCGCGTCGGAACAATAAAAGATTTGAGAGCATTGATGTTCAAAAATGTTGAATGTTTTTATTCGTTGTTGCACATTAATAAAACTATCCTGACTCCAAAAAATAAGTAGGGCTCCTTAAGCGATAGCGTATCCACCTGATTAATACAGCTAGAAATTAAGGTGGATTAAGCGATAGCGTATCCACCCTACATGCTTACAATTAAAAAGGGACAAGTCTATTATTTAATCGGCTAATTCGCGCCATCCATATTCCTGAGACGATTGCCAATTAGCTGGTAACATCAACAGACAACATTTTTTGACATCAACTATTTTATACTCTATATTGGTTGCCCTCACATTAGAGTGATAACAAGGAGAATTCAAATG
>JSZA02000132.1 GCA_000785145.2 Candidatus Thiomargarita nelsonii | reverse complement strand
CCCACCTGTCGGGGCTGGTGGGCAACAAAAAGACGTTGCCCACCCTACATAAAATCCTTAACTTAATGGCATTGATGCCAGTTGAGGGTTATTGGCGGATGAATGTTGATAAGGGCAATCAAAGTCAGGGTGGCACAGATGCGATTGTATTGGGCAATATTGCGGTGAATACGCCCGTGGAAGCGCCCACCTATCAAATCAAAACGTTGAAAAATGAGACGCCGTTTGAATTTATGACTCATGAGAGTGATACGGTTTGGTTAATGCTTGGCACGGATTCGGGATTTGAAGGCAAAACTAAGTTGTATTTTCCACAGATTTATGTGACTTTGCAGGAAATATAGTACAGGGATTGACGGATTAAGGGGATTGGATTTGAGCCAATCCCTTCAATCCGTCAATTCCTGTACTTATGTTATGTAGGAGAGCGGAGCGAAAAAACAGTTAATGCCCCCATAAATATAAAAAAACAATAAATAAAATTATAATATATTCAAACATTTAAAAGCAGAAGAGCGATTCTCAGCTAAAAATTTTTTGACATCACCAGATTTTAGACTAATAATGACACCAAGTGTGACACCGATTAAAGTCACACTGATGATACTAACTAAACTAAGGAGTAAAGTAATGTATCTCAAAAAAGCAGCACCGGTAATCATGCCATGTATCAATTTAGTGCCCACCCCAAGTGAGGTGGCAATGTTTTTTTTATTTATGAAGGAGGTAGGTGATGGAAAATTATAAAGTGCCGATAGGGGCACGATTTACCCGTATGTTTGCGTTTTTAAATGTAACTATGATGGGGTTATTGTCCGCGTTCTTTTTTGCTACTTCACCTGTAGCATTGGCAGAATCTGTTGCTGGTACTATTCAGTACTCAGCAGATACTAATCCGCCTGTGATTCGTCCCGATCCAACCGAAATGCCACCAGTCACACTAAGGCAAGACGAGCTACCAACCACCCAAATACTAACGCTGCACAACGACGGTGAAGGGCCGCTAAGGTTTAAGTTTAAGACTGAAGATACTACGACAACTAGTGGGATATCTGAAACGAATCCGATCCCTTACATGGAGATTGGCAAGGACGAGGTTGATCCGCGTCAAGGGCCACCAGTCACTCAAGGTAGTGGCGGTCCTGATGCTTTTGGTTACTCTTGGATTGATAGCGACGAAACGGGTGGTCCAACCTTTGATTGGATTGATATCTCGGATACTGGGACATTGGTCTCCGGTTTAGATGATGACAACTATGTTGGTCCGTTTCCTATCAGCTTCAACTTCGATTTCTACGGGAATGCACACACCGAGTTTTACGTTCAGTCGAACGGGGTCATTAACTTTGATAATCTGGACATCAGTCTTGATAATCAGCCCATCCCCATGGCGGATGACTATAACAATCTGATTGCTTGGATGTGGGATGATCTGTATCACAACAGTGACAGCAGTGTTTACTATGAAGTCGTGGATGGTAACAAGCTGGTGATCCAGTTTCAGAACTATGGTGAATATGGTGGCTACGGGCGGGTAGATGCACAAGTGATTCTCTACCGCAACGGGAGCATTCAGATTCAGTACTTGGAATTCAGAAATGGTATGAATTTGAATGAATCCACCATCGGCATCGAAAACCTAAATGGAACGGCTGGATTGCAAGTTGCCTTTAATACCTCATATCTCCACAATGAGCTGGCAATTCTGTTCACTTTCACTCCTAGTGCCTCTTGGCTAACCCCTGAACCTATCTCAGGCTCAGTCCCAGCCGGCGGTTCGCAGGAGATCACTTTGATCTACGATGCGAGCGAGCAAGCTGTAGGCGATTACGATGCGGACATTATCATTACTTCCAACGATCCCGAGAATCCGGAAGTTACAGTGCCTGCTACGCTGCATGTGGATCTTAGACTGCCAGGTGTGATGGTTCCGTCGCCGAGTTCCATTGAAGAGACTCTAGGCGAGGGAGAAAGTTCGGTCCATACCTTGACGCTGAGCAATACCGGCGAAGGTTATCTGACCTATAATTTGTCGCTAACTCAAACGAGTACGCAACCCTCTGAGTATCCCGTATTAACAGAGATTCCCGACGGCGTCGAATACCGATCTGAAGAACTGATCATCAAAATAGCCGAAGGCGCGGATCGTGCAGAAGTAGCCTTGCTCCGAGAAAGTGTAAACGCAACGCTCAAGAAAACCATCGAGCAGCTTAATATAGAAGTGTGGAATATCCCAGCTACGGACGAACCCGGATTCATAGACTTAATCCAAGAACTCTCTGCCAATCGGAACATCGGATATGCCGAGCCTAACTATATACAAAAGGCTATCGGTATTCCAGACGATACCCGTTTTGATGATCTGTGGGGAATGCACAACACTGGTCAGACTGGCGGTACAGCAGACGCGGACATTGATGCCGTTGAGGCATGGGATACTTTTACTGGTAGCCATGACGTAGTGGTAGCCGTGATCGACACCGGCGTAGATTACAACCACAACGATCTAGCTGACAACCGTTGGATAAATGAAGGCGAAATACCCAGCAACGGAGTAGACGATGATGGCAATGGCTTTATAGATGATGTCTATGGATACGATTTCGCTTATGGCGATGGCGATCCCATGGACGGTGACTCACATGGTACCCATTGTTCCGGCACCATTGGCGGAGTAGGCAACAACAGCACAGGCGTAGCCGGTGTTAGCCACGCGGTACGCATAATGGCCGTCAAATTCCTTGATGATAGTGGATCGGGTAACACGGATGATGCCATAGACTCCATTATCTATGCAGTCGATAACGGCGCCCAAATTCTCAGCAACAGTTGGGGAGGCGGTGGATTTTCTCAGGGCTTAGAGGATGCTATTAGCTATGCCAACGATAACAACGTACTATTTGTGGCGGCTGCCGGCAACTCTAACTCGAACAATGACGTATCTCCTAATTATCCGTCAAATTACGACGTTCCCAACGTGCTGGCGGTAGCGGCGACCGATCACAATGATGCCAAAGCGTCATTTTCCAGTTATGGTTTGACGACTGTAGATTTGGGGGCGCCGGGCGTTAGCACCCTGAGTACTGTGCCGGGCAATGGCTATGGTTCTAAGAGCGGCACATCCATGGCAACTCCGCATGTTTCTGGTGCTGCGGCCCTACTAAAAGGCTACAATCCAAGCTTGAGCGCCTTAGAACTTAAGTCAATGCTCATGGAGAGTGTTGATCCGGTAGATTCTATGGACGGTATAACCGTAACGGGCGGTCGTCTGAACATTAACAATGCCTTAATGATGGCAGGTACGCCTTGGATTACAGTAGAAGGTGAATTCTCAGGAGAGATTGCGCCGGGCGGTTCGGTGGAACTGATAGTGCGCTTGAATGCCACGGAACTGGCTTTAGGGGACTACACCGCCGAGATCAACGTAGAATCCAATGATCCGGTGAATCCTCATCAAGTAGTGGATGTCGTTCTGCATGTGGGCGAACCCATTAAATTTAATTGCAAGAACGTCACTGACATTTCAAAAAATGAGTGTAAAGCCCTTGTCGCACTCTATGACAGCACAGATGGTGCTAATTGGGAGGATAACACCGGGTGGAAGGTGACGAATACGCCTTGTAATTGGTACGGAGTCGATTGTAAGAATGGTTCTGTAGAGATACTCGAATTGTCATCCAACAATCTCAATGGTGCTATCTCGAAAAAGTTTTTCAAATTGAAGAAGTTGGAAATTCTCGATCTGTCTTACAACGATATCGACGCTTCAATATTGAAGAATGTGAAGAAATTGAAGAAGTTAGAAAGTCTCTGGCTGAACAATTGCAAATTGAGTGGAAATATCCCCAATTCTTTGATGAAGTTGAAGAAATTGACGGAGTTAGATTTAAACGACAATTGCTTGAATACCAAGGTTTCTAAGAAACTGGGAAAATGGCTTGATAGGCTCAATCCTGGTTGGGATGAGACTCAAACGAATTGTCTTTATTGAATTGTCCTGAAAAATCCTAAATAGGAGAAAAGAAACGGAGTATGGCGACATTTTGCTGTGCTCCGTTTTTTTTTTTAAAAGGGGCAACCACAATCCATCAACAAGCCAAGCCGGAGCCTTGGGATAAATCCCAAGGCTTAAAGCTCAAGTCACCTTTAGGTGACTAACTACCCAATGCCTACCGGGTTTAGTCACCTAAAGGTGATTTTAGCTGTTAGGCTCAGAGCCTTGGGATTTATTCTGAGGCTTTATTCTTTGTCATTAAAACAAGCAAGCACAAGGATTGACGAAAACAGGGATTAACCCACCACAACAAAACAGACAATCTAAATAAAACACACATACCAATCCCCTTATTCCGTCAATCCATGTACTATCCTGCTCCGTAACGTTTAACAAGCCCCATAAACCAAACTACTGGGAATGATTAGTGCGACTCGTTTGGCCTAATCCGACGTAACCAAGACTATATAAGTACTGAACCATGAATTATCGGAGATTTTGGAGTCCAAAGCTTTAGCTTTGGACTGTTGTTTTTTCTCACATCCAAAGCTAAAGCTTTGGATTCCAAAAGACTGGAAAACTTATGGTTCAGTACTTAAAACGTTACTTCGCGGAAAGCAAACCTGCTCCGGCAAAAGATTTCAGGATTTTTTTTGACTTTATCTTGGTTGTAAGGCTTGCTCCGGCAGCCGCCGGAGCTGCGAACATTTGACAAGTCTAGGTTTTGGATACCTGCCAGGTATCTTAACTTCGTCAATCCCGGTGCTTCATTTCAAAAACTCGTAATTGTTCGGCTAATTGTTTAGCACGTTGTTCTGCCAGAATACGCGCCTGTTTTTCCGCCTGATGTGCCTGTTTTTCTCTTAAATAATTAGGCATGACAAATTGTTGATAAACCTTATTTTCAACCATTTCATCAATAGATGGTTTCTCAAATAAGTCGGAGATCCGAAATTGAAAACCGGGTAAGACTTTGGATTTTATAATGCCTCCTTTTTGAGGTTTGATGGCTATGCTCCGCGTTTTGTTCAAACGAAAAAATTGTGTACGTTCTCGCTGGGCATCCAAAATATAGTATTCTTTTATCCCAGCTTTGGCGTATTCGTCTTTTTTTATGATGGTATCCCGTTCCATGATTTACTTCGTTACTTCGTTTCGGTTGTCGAATCGGAAAGGACTTCTATACAGATGTCATAAGTACCATGGTAACTTCTATCTGTTGGATAAAGGGGTATTGGATTGCTATTGAGTACTATCCCTAAGTCAGGGCGTCGAACATCGTTTTTTCCCGACAATCGAGACGAAGTAACGAAGTAAATCCCATTTCTAATACAACTGACTTTGCAATCGGGTTGGTTTCTAAATATTGTTCTAACAATCTAAAGAACCATTTGTATATTGATATGGTTAAAAAATCAGACACTGCTTTTTCCTCCAAGTATCCGTTATTCCATTCATAAGTTTTGTCAGGTGTATTGTAGTATTTTTCCCAGTATTCTGTTTCAGAAACGAAGTAACGAAGTAAATTTTTTGGCGGGTTTGTAGTGTTGTCATGTTGTCTCCTTTTGTAATCTGAAAACTCGGATGGGAGTCGTACTAGTGCGCTGTCAATTTTATTTTTTGGGGTAATGTAGGGTGCGTACTCCGCACAAATAATCGGTAAAGGTGCGTAGGACGCACCCTACAAAACAACATTGACAAGATACTAGGGTTTACGGTTTGGGTAGGTTATCATATTCTTTTTTTGGATTCAATATTTTTTTTTTGCTTTTTGGCTCTGGGTGTTTGCATATAACATGACAATTCGTAGGGGCAATCCATGTTCCCTTGCTCAAATAATGGCATTGATCTATGATACTTTGAAAAGCCGTCATATCCTCAGACTGAACCGCCGCCGCTAATAACTTTTTCAACAGGGCAACGTCGGTGAAATTCAACAATTCCTGTTCGATTTGTCGATAAAGGGAAGAAGGCGGATCAAAACGCAAAACGAGCACTTCTAAAAGTGAGCGACGACGTGTGATGAGTTCAGTTTGTGTGACTTGTTTCAAGTCCTCTGGTACCGGGAGACGACTCTAAAGCGTATTCTCATCAGTATGCAAATGACTATTAAAATATCCGTTCGTCCAGCACCAGAAGGCACTTCAATAAAAGTTTGTCCGGCTTCAATAAAAAAGTTAATAAAACCATCTAAGGAGTAATGCCAAGCAACGGCACCAATATACCCACACGATCATCTATATTCTCTATGACACCATTGGCATGCAAATAAGCGATGTCTTTAGCATAGATATTAAAATCGATGGGTTGTTCACCAAATAGCAAACGGCACATAAACGCCTTTTTTTCTTCAGCCTTTTGGACAATATTCAGGATGTTTTTATCATATTTTGACTTTAAGAAATAATTCAATGTCAATAAAAAATCATCCATTGTCACCGTTCTACTTGTGGCGATTTGTTCTAGCATCTGTACGATAAGCCCACAAACGAGTCCAGGTTGGCCCTTGGTATTCTCATAAATGGCCTTTATCACCCGATCTTCAAATCTTTGACCTGATTCTACCACATATTGCTCAATCAATTGATTGACTTCTGCTGGGGTAAAATAGGAAATTTTTAACTCCTCTGCCACATTGAAGGGTGATGCACTGGACATGACGAGAACTGAGATTGTACTCACGCCGACAAGGATCAGTTCATTCCGGGCATGATATTTTTTTCGATGATACATTTTCCGAAAGGCATGCATCATATCACTTAAAACCGCATCAGGTATGCCTTCAAATTCATCAATGACAAGAACAATAGATTGAGTCTTGTGCAGGCTCTCTTCAAAAAATTCAACCAGTTCAACTTGATTTGTAATGGTCTGTTTTAATTTAATCTGATGTTTTGCCAGTTCTTGATGAAGCTGATTATTTAAATCTCGGAAAAATACCTCTCTTGTCACTGTCTTCAAGTTTTCAAAACTAATCCAAATTGGGGTAAAACCTTCCTCCTTAACAGCCGAGATAGCAAGAGTTGAAAATAGGTCGTTTTTCCGGTATGTCTGGGTGCGAATAGGGTCAAATATCGTCCTTTTCGCACTTTTTCTTTGCCTTTGGCAATTAATGCTTCACGCATGACGGTGTAATGTAGGGCAGGATTACACGGTCGGATGTGTTAAATTCACGCATAAAAAGGCTCTCCTAATTGCTTGTCGTTATTGTTGGTTGTGGCGGCTCCGTCATATTTCAAGTCTGGGTAGTCGGCGGATATTGAGTAGCCATCTAAAAATCCTATTTCTTTAAGAAATAGGATTATTTTTTTCAGGAGGGTTTATTTATGAATAACACGCTGCCAGGTATTCTGGCACCCGTTCCTCGGTTGGCAAGATATTTGATTTTTTCCTTAAAGCCAGCCAAAAAGGCGTTGATGGATTTGCGCGAGCTTGGTAGGAGTCCAAGATTTATCTTGGACGTCCTTTCATACGCTACTCTATTACCTGAGCTTTTGGCAGCAACTTGGCAGTGTTTTCTAGTGCTGGCGGCAACAGACTACCTATCGTCAGAGACAGCGAAGACAGCAGCCCATCTATGTTTCCGCTTACCATATTCTTAGGTGACTGGCTATGTAATTTAATCCAATTACTGTTGTTCATCTGTGCCCACAAGCCATAAGTGTCTCCAAAGTTTATGATCACTTCTTCAGAACCGTTATTGTCCAGATCGCCTATTATCATGTCCTCGCCTGAGGTGCTTAATGGTGCCCAAGTCGTGTTGTTCATCCACACCCAGATGTCGTACTGGTCACCAAAGTCAATGATAAGCTCGTCCTGACCCGTACCGTCGAGGTCTCCTGCTACCATGCTCTCCGATGATAGTGTGTGCAATTGAGTCCAAGATGTGTTGTTCAGCCACAGCCAAATCCCGTTTTGGGGGCCAAAGTCGATAATCACTTCGTCTTGACCACTACCATCTAAGTCGCCTGTCACTATGTTCTCCGGTGACAGTGTGTGCAATTTAACCCAAGATGTGTTGTTCAGCCACACCCAAATCCCAAAGCCTGTGCCAAAGTCGATAATGACTTCGTCTTGACCATTACCATCTAGGTCGCCAGTCACCATGCTCTCCGCTGACAGTGAGTGCAATTCAACCCAAAAAGTGTTATTCAGCCACACCCAAATCCCAAAATCTGTGCCAAAGTCGATAATCACTTCGTCTTGATCAGTCGCATCTAGGTTGCCAGTTACCATGAACTCCGGCGACTCTGTGTGCAATTGAGCCCAAGAACTGTTGTTCTCCCGTATCCAGATGCCATAAGTATCACCAAAGTCAATGATAACTTCGTCTTGATTGTTACCATCTAGCTCTCCTGTCACCATGCTATCGGCTGATAATGAATGCAGCGTGTCCCAATTGTTGTTATTCAAGTAGGTATAGATACCGGCACCAAAGTCTATAATCAGGTCATTTTTAATGCTATTAGGCGACTCTAACGGGTACTCATAAGCCCCCATATCATAACCAGCCCCCATTGGTCTAGGTTTGCCGTCAAGATCGGTATCGGGCGCACCTTCTGATGTTCCGGTGTCAATGGCTGGCGAGCCAGCGGTTAAATGTAAATCTAGCGGCGTTGGACCAGGTACATCATTGACAAATAAAGGATCAGCATCTATATTGCCTTCCCCACTATAACCGCCCTGAACAATGGAATAAGTGACTGTTGGAGAAGAAGACGAATTCCATATCTCTCCTCTGGTATCCCCCCAGAATATAGAATTAGTTATAATCGGAGAGGAGGAGGCGTTATACATAGCACCGCCGTTTGCTGAATTAAGAGTAAACGTGGAATTGGTTATAATCGGTGAACTGCTGTCGTTGTAAATAGCACCGCCACGGTCGTAACTATTATTCACAATGAACAGGCTGTTGCTTATGGTCACTGAGGAGGTATTGTTGTACATAGCGCCACCGACTCCGTCAGCGTGATTGTTAAAAAACGTACAATTCGTGATAATCGTGGAGGAATTAGGATCGGTGCGAATGCCCCCACCATGACTTGTTACATTATTTTCAGTAAACGTGCAATTAATTATGGTTGGTCTTGTTGCGTCCTCGACATAGATTCCCGCACCATGGGAAGTCTGTCCATGACTAATCGTCAAACCATCCAGATAGGCGTTCGCCGTGATGTAAAAAACCCTGACAGCGTTGTTACCATCTACGGTGGTGACATTCGCTTTCCAATCCCGCTGAGTCCGTACAGTTTCTGTACCATCAAAACCGCCGTAGAGATTGACCCACTTATTGAGGTTTATCTGGGAGGACAAGACATAAGTTCCCTGTTTGATCCAGACTTCATCAAAGGTTGCTGAGGCATCTACAGCCTCTTGAATGGTCTTGAATGCCTCACCCCAACTGCTGCCATCTCCAGAACTGGCGACATCTCCGTCAACATGCCACAGGGCTGCCAGCGATAAGCCGGGTAATAATGAAAAAACGGCTAATCCTACTATGAGCCATTGGGTTAGACGGTTTCGAGTTTGGGTGTCCCGCTGAATATTTGTCATTAATGATGCTCCTCTTTTTTAATGGAAAATTAAGTTTGAGGCGTCCAAGATAAATCTTGGACTCCTAGCAATATAGACTTTGTTAGGAAAAAAATGTGAGGGGCAATTAACAGATTTTTTTAGGAGTCCAAGATTTATCTTGGACTGGACTCATGTAAGACAACGAATAAAACAGGCATCCTAAATGAATTGTAGAATTTTTGTTCTGTGTTATCATTCATAATTAGTCAATATAGGCGTTTGTCTGCGAAGTGGGAGATAAATATGATGAAAAAAGTATTCCCAGCAATGGGATGGTTATTGATGTTTATAAGTGGTGCTGCTTATGCTGGTTTAACTGATAGTCTTAGCGGCGTGTGGGAAGGAAATGGCCGGCAAAATAGCGGATCAGAATGGTCTATTAAAATTACCGCCAAAAATGGTAATTACTCCATTGAGTATCCATCATTGTCTTGTGGTGGAAAATTACTGTTGATTTCAGAAAATAGTTGCGGTGCCACTTTTAGAGAAGAATTGGAGTACGGGCTAGTACCTTGTCAATCTTCTTTTGTAGGGTGCGTCCTGGGCACAAATAATCTTGGAAGGTGCGTAGGACGCACCCTACATTACCCGTCAAAACCAAGTTGACAGAGTACTAGATTGGTGTTGGAGTACAAAGCTTTAGCTTTGTACTATTTGTACTCCAACCCGTCAAGAGATAACTGATATGCGTGTTCTCATTATTGAAGACGATCCAGAAGTCGCCGCCCATATTAAAAAAGGGCTCACAGAAAGTGGCTACATTGTCGATCAGGTCAGCGATGGCAAGGACGGACTTTTTATGGCAGCCAGCGAAAATTACGATGTGATGATCATTGATCGTATGCTCCCCAAGCTTGATGGGCTGAGTATTATTAAAACCATTCGTGCCACTGGCAACCAAACCCCGGTACTCATCCTCAGTGCCTTAGCCCAAATTGATGATCGGGTTCAAGGCGCCGCGCTCGTCAAAGCTCTGAGATAGAAACACATTATCGGGTTGCCGATCTTGAAATTGATTTACTGGCTCGCCTTGTCAAACGGAGCGAAAAAGTGATTGATTTACAACCGCGTGAATTTCGTTTATTAGAATATCTCATGCGCCACGCTGGACAAGTCGTCACGCGCACGATGCTTTTAGAAAATAACAATGGTGGGTTGGGCGTCCCATAACGATGTTGCGCGGGCAACCACAAGGGATTGCCCCTACCCACCCTACAAAAAAACCTTAACTTAATGGCATTGATGCCGCGAGAGCCAGACCCTTTATTTTACGGGGAGGACTACATTTATTAGTGGGGCGTGATGATGAGTTGGAGTATGGTGCGCCGCATTCCCACGAAAGGCACTGGCGATGATTTTGATCAACTCGCTGACAATCTCAATGCGATGTTGGAGCAAATTGAAAAGCTGATGGCGGGCGTGCGACAAGTCTCTGATAATATTGCACATGATTTAAGAACGCCTCTCACGCGCTTGCGAAATAGATTAGAACAGGGAGCGAACACTGAGCCGTTATTTGAACAGTGCATTGTTGATGCTGATCAACTACTATCGACTTTCAACGCTCTGTTACGCATTGCTCAAATTGAATCGGGCAGCCATCAGAGCCGTCAAGATAGGGTGGATTTAGAAATGCGTCTGAATTGTATGAAGCGTTGGCGGAAGAAAAAAATCAATCGCTATCGCTATACTTGGAAAGGGGGTTAGAGATTAAAGGTGATCGTGATCTACTGTTTCAAGCCTTGGCTAATTTGCTGGATAATGCGGTGAAATATACGCCGTCAGGGGGCAAAATTAATATCACTTTACTGCAACAAAAACAGGGCTTTGTAGAAATTATCGTGGCTGATAATGGCGCGGGAATTCCTGTGGGGGCACGAGAAAATGTGTTGCAACGATTTTACCGATTAGAAGCGGCTCGCAATAGCCCGGGAAATGGACTGGGATTGAGTCTTGTCGCGGCTGTTGCTAGCTTGCATCATGGACAAGTTCGATTGGAAGATAATGCGCCAGGGTTACGGGTGGTTTTGGAATTAATTATTTTTAGCCCAAGATAAATCTTGGACTCCAATCTTTAAACCATTTTGCACTCTCTTTTACTCGATGTTCAAGTTTTTTTTGACTTGAGATTGTTGTTGGAGTCCAAAGCTTTAGCTTTGGACTAAATATTATCAGGAAGATAAACTCTTTCTCTAGGAATATGCAATTTATCAAAAGATAAATCTTTTTGATATTCCCTTTGCTCGGCAACAAAATCACTCATATTTATGATTTCAATTGCCTCTTTTTTTCCATAAGATTCAAGAGCATTATCTCTCAAACCCAATTGAATTGCTCTTCTTTCTACCTTCTCACCTATTGGATTGTGATCAGGGTCCCATTGTAAGCGTACCGAAGACGTTTTTATCTTCTCTTTCCAAGCGCCCTGTGTCTCATTCATTGAATACTTGGAAGGTACAGCCAAACTTAATAACTCATCAAAAAACTCGCGTCTTAATCGAATCGCTAAAATAATTTCCTGCCCTTCTTTTGTTCCCCAACCAGAGCGATACATCATCCATAAAAAATTAGGTTTGATCCAACTCATTCGGGTATATTTAAAATCACCACCAAAATATCCATTTTTTAAGGCAAAATGGCCTATAGATGGTCTATAAGCTTGATAGACAATTATAGTTTCATCATCATAATTAGCTAAAATATGTTTACCGGTTTTTGGCCAGTTTTCTATCTGTTTTAAATAAGCTTGGGTTTCAATATTCATATTTGTAAATCAGCTTAGGCGCCCAAGATAAATCTTGGACTCCTAACTCAGGAGTCCAAAATTTATTTTGGACGAGGCGCCGCACGCACGACGCGAATACCAAACATATCGCTATGCTCATCCTCGGAGCCCCCGATGCGGACAGCAGCACGGACGTTCCACGGTCGGCTGTACCACGATCCCCCACGCCGCACTCGGTAATTGTCTCCGCCCCAGACACGACCATCAGAGGGTGCCCCTGCATAATTATCATACCAAGAATCAGCCACCCACTCCCAAACATTCCCCAGCATATCATACAAGCCAAAAGCATTCGGCTCAAAAAAACCGACGGGAGAAGTTTGTTTTCCACCCCATCGACTACCGCCCTCACGACAATTAGTCCGATTTTGACCTATATCATTTCCCCACCAATAATCCATTTCCGTTCCCGCCCGTGCCGCATATTCCCATTCGGCTTCAGACGGTAAACGATATGCCTGCCCCGTTTGTTCACAGAGCCATCCCGTGTAAGCGACAGCATCTTCATAAGAGACATAAATCACTGGTTGATTGCCGCGCCCCCAGCCATTATCATTTGGTTTTTTTCTATCTGTGGCTTGGGCAAACTTATCATATTCAGCAAAAGTCACCGGATAATGCCCCATCGCAAAACCTTCCACCGACACCGCATGCATCGGCTGCTCATTGTCTCTGCCCGTACCCCGAATATCCCCCATACGAAACCGCCCCGCCGGAATCCACACCATTTCTGGACCCTCAGTGCCATCTTTTAAGCGATCACGGAAAATTTTGCCCGGCACTGGCGTCGTATCCTCTTTCACAGTCGATTTGTCTCGCAAACTTGATAACTGCGCCATCACCGCCTCAAGATCAGGGCGTTTATCAGGATTAGGCTTTAAGCACTCCAATAGCAAAGTCTGTAATTCAGGCACATCGGGCAACTCACTCGGATGCGGAAAACGGGGACTTTCGGCAGTCAATAAACGGTACAAAGTCGCCCCAAAGGCAAACACATCGCTTTTTGCCCCCGGCTTTCCATACGCCATCTCACCCCATTGCTCAGGCGCCGCATAATCAAAGGTACCGAAAACTTCCTGAATTAATTGGCTTTGACCACTGCGAGCTTGAGAACGGGCGGCTTGTTCTTTGAGAGACTTCGCCACTCGCGCTAAGCCAAAATCAATGATTTTAACCAAAAAGCGATCAGCCTCTTTTTTTAATAACAGATTAGCCGGTTTCATATCGAAATGATAAACGCCCGCTTGATGTGCCACCGCTAAACCTTGCACGATTTGCAGCCCCACCTCTAATCCCGCTTGTAAATCCAATTTGCCATATTGACTTAACCAGCCTTCCCCGTCTAAAGCACCCTCGATATACTCTGTGACAAAAAAAGGTCTCTCTTGTCGGCTGGCATCGACA
The DNA here is from genome assembly GCA_000785145.2 of Candidatus Thiomargarita nelsonii. GTDB lineage: Bacteria > Pseudomonadota > Gammaproteobacteria > Beggiatoales > Beggiatoaceae > Thiomargarita > Thiomargarita nelsonii_B. The sequence continues at coordinate 5,048 of JSZA02000132.1, read as the reverse complement.
TAACCATAATTTAAAATTTTCGGCACATAAGGACTTTTGATCTGACGCATGATTAAGACTTCTTTAAATACCTCCTCGCGCTCCCCTTTTTGCCCCTCCCACAAGCATTTGACGACCACCTTATTTTCGCCGCGATCATGACACAAAAATACACATCCCATTCCGCCAGCGCCTAACAATTCTTCAATAGGATATTTATCAATATCATGTAAAGCATATCGCTGTGGATTGAGAGCAATCGCCTCCTCTAAATCGGCTAAAGCCCCCTCATAAGCACCGCGCCGCAGCCGCACTTGAAAAAGATCAAAACAAGCTAAAGCTTTATCCGCCTCATTTAAGGCCAGATTTCGGGCTTGGATAAATAAATTTTCCGCCTCGATGAGCTCGCCCGTCGAAGACAAAAGGCTACCCGCCATCATCATTAATTGACTGTTTTGCTGATGCAAGCGTTTTAACAGCTCAATCGCGGCGCTAAGCTGTTTGAGGCTTTGGCTGTTATGATGACTGAATTCGTCTTGTGGTTTAACTTGCATGGACAAATCAAAACGCGCCATCAATTGCAACAACAACTGCTTTAATTCATTGACATCATCAGAGTATTTTGCGAAATCATCCTGCGCCAGATTTTCTAGCAGTTGCTTGAGTGGGACATTTAACAACTGAGTCCAACTTTCAAAACGACGAGAAAAATCGCTCAAATCTTGATGACTGGCTTGCCAAGCGGCATGGGCGGCTTGTAAACGTTGTGGAACTTGCGCCAAAGATTGCTGTAAACTTTCCAATTGTGGCGTGATTTGAGACATGCCTGAAAAATCACCCTTTTCTAGGGCTTGCATGGCAGTGGCTTTGAGTGCATCGATCTGTTGCTCAAGATGAGCCGAGAGATTTTTTTGAGCCGAATTCAAATCGCGCACATCCGCCCATAAGCCTTCACTTTGTAATGCAGAAAAGGTGGATTCGACGCGAGGCGTTTGGCGTATAATTTCAAGAAAAAAATGCAGCGTCGCTTTGCCTAATAAATCATCAAAACGGAAAAAAGCGATCCAATCTTCATCCTCATCAAAAGAGAAATCCACCTCGCGCACTTGGGCTAAAATTAAATCAGTTATCACCAAAGATTCTTGATGATGAATGGCAGCAACTAATTCGGGCTCCGTCAAGGGACGATTTTCGCCTGAAAAAATCGGTGGTAATTTGACTAATTGAATAATTTTTTCAATGAGTTGTTGGCGTAAAATATCGCTAGAAAGTCCGCGTTGTAAGGCGAAAGCTTGTAAATACTGTGAATCAATGGGCTCGGATAATTTGGCTAGCCCAGTACAGATGGCTGCCAAAGCGTAATTGTAGCTTTTTTGATACTTTTCGGCTATTTCAAAAGCGGAAAATGTAAAATGTGCCCTAAAAACGGAGACGACTTTATCGTTGGCGTTTTCGGCTAAGACATCTACGGCGTCACCCCCTAATAGGGCGTTGATGCCGGTTTCAATGAGTGTATTGATTGGCATGAAATCTCCTGTGTTCTCGTTCCCACGCTCTGGACAAGGCCCCCAAGATAAATCTTGGACTCCTAACTCTGGAGTGTTCTCGTTCCCACGCTCTGCGTGGGAATGCATTCAGGGACGCTCCGCGTCCTGCAAAAATAAGCTATAATATTTTTATCACTGAAAAAAATCAAGTACAAAATGAGGGAAATAAGATGCCGCATTTTAGAATATTTCTATTTAAGCCACTCATGATATTGGTCATGCTTAGCATTTTCGCTTGTAACACCAACACGCCATTAGAGGAACAAGTTATCACCTCGGGAGATGCCAATGGATTTCTCATTGTGGATTGCCTGTTGCCCGGACAAGTCCGTAAAATGGGCAGAAATTTCACGACGCTGACTGCACGTCGCCCCATAAAAACACCAACAGCCAATTGTGAATATAGGGGAGGCGAATATGTCGCTTATGATCGCGCTAATTATGCGACAGCCTTAAAAGTATGGCTTGTCGCGGCAGAAGAGGGCGATCCCAAGGCACAAACCTACGTTGGTGAAGCCTTTCAAAAGGGATTAGGGATTTCAGCCAATTATGATAAAGCCGTAGAATGGTATAAAAAAGCTGCTGCACAAGGCTATGCCAGTGCCCAAATGAATTTAGGCTATCTCTATGAAAATGGATTAGGTGTCAAACAAGACTCAGCCAAGGCGGCTCAATTGTATCGTCAAGCCGCAGGATTAACGGAGATATATTTTTCCACGACACGTCCTGAACTCGCTTCATTGCGCGAAGAATTACGCAAAACTCAAGAACAATTACGCCAAACACAAGCTGAACTCGAAAAAAGTCAAAAAAAACTGGAGGGGAGCAGTGATGCGGAAGCTAAGGCACTGCGGATTCAATTGGCTAACTTAGAGGAGCAAGTGGCACGTTTACGTCTTGAGCGAGACAAAAAAGAACAAAAAATGACCAAGGTGCAACAAGATATTGACTGCCGTGGCTCGGTGATACCTCCATGTGGACCTGAAAAAAAGGTGACTCAGGCAAAATTGCCGTTGGGTCAATATCACGCCTTGATCATTGGTAATAATAAATATCAATTTTGGCCAAAATTAAAAGCGGCTGTCAATGATGCCAAAGCGGTTGATGAATTGCTCAGGCAGCGTTATGCCTATAAAACAAGCGTTTTATTAAACGCCACCCGTTATCAAATCCTAGAAAAGCTCAACGAATTACGTAAGCGTCTCACTGAAAAAGATAATCTGCTGATTTATTATGCTGGACATGGAGAATTTGATCAAGTCAATCAACGTGGGCAGTGGGTACCGGTGGATGCCAGTGAGGAAAGTACCAGCAATTGGATTTCCAATATACAAATCACTGATATACTCAATACGATGAATAGCAAGCATATTTTAGTCGTCGCGGATTCTTGCTATTCGGGGGCAATGACCCGATCTTCACTCACGCGCTTGGAGGCGGGTATGACAGCAGAGAAACGCTTTAAATGGATCAAGACGATGTTAAAAAGAAAATCGCGCACCGCATTGAGTTCTGGCGGACTCAAGCCTGTGATGGACGGGGGCGGTGGAGAGCATTCCATGTTTGCCAAGGCGTTTATTGATACTTTGGAAAATAATAATGAAATTATGGAGGCTTATAAATTGTATCAACAAGTGGGGCCTTTGGTCAGTGACGCTGCGGCGGCAATTGGTTTTGAACAAGTGCCAGAATATGCGCCGCTCAAGTATGCCATGCATGAGGCGGGAGAATTTTTCTTTGTGCCTAGAAGTGTGGCAAACAAAGTAGCTATGACTAATAGACTTGTCTCTAAATAAAATTTCTGGCATTTAGGAGTCCAAGATTTATCTTGGGTGCCCGAAGGTCAATGCCATATCGTGTCGGGCAACCACAAGGGATTGCCCCTACGGAGGACCGCATTTTATGTTTCCGAGGCAAAAGTTTTCGCGCAGCGAAAACTTTTGCCTCGGAAGGCAATCCTTTATGGTTGCCCTTAACGAAGGTGGCATTGAGTCTGCAAGTGCGTGGCTAAATCTAAAATGGCTTGGTTAATCTCTCAAACCATTTATATTTCTGATAATCTTTTGCATTTCCCGTTTATTATGGGCTCCTTGTATGAGTTCCATTTGCGTTTTTGGGGTTGGAAACTTTGGACTTTTAAAAAAACTTTGTCCCGTAGGGCTCTTACTGATTACACGGATGACACGGATTAAAAACCTAAAAAAAAGGCTAAATATCTGAGCTTTTGACTTTTGTTTTAAATCCGTGCCATCCGTTAGTTCCCTCCGAGCAAAGGGACGATTCAAGGTTTTTTTAAATCCGTGCGGGACAAGATTTTTTTTGTCCTAATATTCGCATTTCATGATAAATGGTGGGTTGGGCTTTACCCATGCTACGCTCGCTATTTTTTTTCGAGCCAGTCTATATAGAGACTTTCAACAAGTTTGGACAAGCTTTAATCAAAACGCAATGGCTCATTTTTAGTACCTTCTTCGATTTTAGCCTCATTTTTCAGATCGCCTTAAAAAGGCTCGATACCCATTAAAAAAAAACAAAACGACGCCCAATTATTAAAGATATTGTAGGGTGGGTAACGTCTTTTTGTTACCCATCAGCCCACGACGATACAACAGCCAAGGAAAACACCGTAATTAAGGTAGAAAGAAAGTCTAGATAACAATTTTATAGACAAACGTGACAATTCAACAAATGGAGTATCCAGTGCCACATCTGTGTATAAGGGAGGTATCAACCCATTATCCCTTCGCCGTCTGTCCGCTTAGAGTTACTTTTAGGGTAACATAACCAATGTTTGACCATTTTTTTGACGTGGAAGGCTAACCACTTCAAACATTGTTTGTGACAGGAAGGATTTTTATACAACAAAAGTCAAAAAAAGTCAAGCTAAATTTCTATAACATTTTTTAGAGACATGTCTATAAATGTAGATATTTTTATGCACTAAAGAGGCTCAAAAAAAAAACGCAAAGGCTCATTTATCAGATCGCCTTAAAAAGGCTCGAAACCCATTAAAAAAAAACAAAACGACACCCAAATATTTAAAAAGGGAAAAATCAAAACCGACTTAAATTAAAATGCTATTTTTTTTTTTCGAGCCAGACTAGTACGCTGTCAATTTGTTTTTTTGGAGTACAAAGCTTTAGCTTTGTCAGATAGTACAAAGCTAAAGCTTTGTACTCCAACCCCAAAAAAAACAAATTGACAGAGTACTAGACTCTTTTATAACTAGACTCTTTTATATATTATATATAGAGACTTTTTTGAGCAGCGTATCCACCTTAATTTTAATCCGTTGGCTCCCCAAATCCGTTGTACTATAAGGATGGATTATGAACACCCTACAAATATCCGATTTATTATTGATAAGATAATAAAAGTTAATCGCCTCAAAAAAAAAACGTAAAGGCTCATTTATCAGATCGCCTTAAAAAGGCTCGAAACCCATTAAAAAAAAACAAAACGACACCCAATTATTTAAAAAGGGAAAAATCAAAACCGACTTAAATTAAAATGCTATTTTTT
>JSZA02000133.1 GCA_000785145.2 Candidatus Thiomargarita nelsonii | reverse complement strand
CGTCAATGCCTAAAATTTCCATTGTTGTTGTCGTTTATGGTTGGTTTGATGAAAAAATGCGAAAAAAGTGTATCATAAATTTAGGCGCGTCCAAGATAAATCTTGGACTCCTTTCTTAAATTGCTATCTTATATGTGTTATCATTTAATACAAAATTTTCATAGATAAACTTTATCTCTGACTTGGCAAGGGGATATTCGGTCTTGGAATGCTTTAATTCGGAGGATTTTATGATGCAATCAGCTATACATAAGGAAGTAATAAAAGTGTTGGAAAAGGAATATAAAGCTGAGCAAGAAATGCTCAAAAATGAATTTCGTCAGATTATTGATGAGAGTATAAAGGATGCCTTTGAAAAGCTTGAAAAGAGTATTAAGGAGAATACTCGACAATTAAAAGAACTTCAAGATCATATTCAAGGTACTGCAAAGTTATTGCCAAAAGAGGGGGATAAAACGCCACAAACTGGGAGTTCCAAGGCGATAATTCCAGACAAGCACCGTAAGAAGTCAATCAAGCATTATTTTTTACAATTACAAAAAAGGCCAGTAATGCCCATACTTGCTGCTGCCTTTCTGGCGTTCATGAGCTTTGTTATATATGTAACGTTATTTTCCGATATGTCACCTGATAAGGAGGCAGTGCAAGTATCGGATAAGCAAGCAGAAAAAACCGTGACGGACTTGAAAACGGAGCATGAAACTTATGCAAAAGCATTAAGCCACATTGCAAAGACTCCAAGTGCTCCCGAACATCTCAAGCTAAAAGAGTTGATCAAAAAAATTTCGACAGCCGACGGTACTAATAATTCAATAATTAGTGAGCCTCAAAAAGAGAGATTTGCCGAATTTGTCAATCAGTCGCAGATTCCGTGGGACTTTTCCGTCATAGGCTTCGGGTTATTTGAGTATATTGCTGCCATTAATTGTAAGCTTTCATCTTGCAAAGATGAAATTAAAATTGACCTACAAATAGGAGATATAACAAAAGATATTTTAACCGCTTTAAACCAAAGCTTGCCTAAGTCTGTTCGTTTGAAATCCGTGCCCCAAAAATATAAAGAAAATAAAAAGGCTAGTGGATTCACCGAGGATTTCAAAGAATTCATGGCAGCGGTTGTGCTTGCCCACATCGTGCAAAAGGATGAGAAACCATGACATCCCATTATCCAAGCATCGCGCAGGCAGTGGTGACAGATCCCCTAGAATCTGCCGCTGGTGGTTATGTGTTAGTCGCCAAATCGCCAGGCATTTTGGCTCAAGATGCCGACTTTTTGTCCGCTTCGCCCGGGATCAGTGACTATCTACATGAACTAGAAAAGACTGATGAATCATACTATAGTTTTTTTAGACTGCCTAGCAAAAAGTATGCGCTGGTACATCGGTTTCTACATGATAAACGGCGAGGCGTCAACCGTGTGGTTCTTCAGGGAGATCGGCGATGCAGCGCAGACATTTTCACTCTGCCAACTGGGTGATGAGGTGATCAAACCTGGTGTGAGAGTGCTACCTGATCTCTCATGTCGGTTGCCGGAAAAAAGTCGTTTTGAATGGCTTGTTAATAAGCGCAATAGCCTAGTTAAATCAAAAGAAAATTTAAGGCATCGGCTTATAGGAATACTGGAAGCCTTAGTACGGGGAAAGTGGGTACTGCTGCCCCAGAGTAGCGACTATAGAGACTTGTTAGCCTTTGCCTGGTTATCACTGCCAATCGGTGATCGGCGGCGTATTTCTTGGACAACACATTTTACGCCGGGGCGTGTTTTGTTTAGACTCGCCAATGCCCCTGATCCCAAGAATGCTCGCTCACTCTATACTAAGAGAGAAGATTGTCTGTTGTTAAAAGAGATAGACGAATTAGCAGCACACCCCCATAAAGCCGTCCAGATTCTCTGTGATCGACTCCTGACAGTTGAGTTTATACACCAAAACCACTAAAATAAAAAAAAATACAAAATAGGTATTATTAATGTATAATACAAAAGTTAGCACCAATTAAACACCAAACCACAAAATGAAAACCAATCAAAAAACCTCTTGACAGACAATAATTATTTGTAGTATAATTATGAGCGGAACTTAGGGAAGTTCAAGAAGGCCGTTAGAATGCGGTTCAGTATGTAATGAGCCGACTGGTAAAACCTAAAACTTATAATTATACATAAGATTATCTTCAAAATCTGTGTAGGTCTGTGTAGGGGCAATCCCTTGTGGTTGCCCTTTACCTTTAAAATTATATATAAGGTGGTAGATGGTTTATCACCCAAGGGAGCTTACCCCTTAGACACAACCAAGGCTGATTTTGTGGTTTTGGCGTTTTAAAGTAAGAGACACGCCCGAAGAATTAGACTCTTTCTACCAGAAATTACAGTCTTATAAACTCAGCTTGCTTGATGATGTAAAGGCTGTTGACTGGCATTTGGACTGGTGGAATTCAGAGCCTAAATTTCTAAATTTTGTGAAAAATGGTGCATCAACACTACGAGAACTCTCCGAAAGGCTATCAGATTATGAGTCCCTGTTGGCGCAGAGCAGACAACCATTAGATTTTAAAAGTGTGGATGCCATGTATTCCGAAACTCATTGATGATCCATGTCATGTACGAGAACGGTTTAAAAACAAGGCAGAGCAGAGAAAAAAGAGTTTGTCAAACAAAATCCGGTCATTTATATTGAGTTTTTAGCGTCATTTTTGGCCAGTACCATAGGAACGGAACAACTGAAATTAGAAGCGGTAAACCATCTTGGTTTAGTATGTGATAAGCTTAAACAATCTCCAGATATTTTTATAAACAAAGGACTTTTGGTATTATTTGGCGGCAGCAGGCAGGCACTTATTAAGCAAATTCCGGCTCTATTGAAATCGGACGAAATTTCTTTTATTGTTAGATTGAGGTTTAGGGAATTAGCGTTACAGTCAAAAAGCTAACCCACCCTATAGTACAACGGATTAGGGGAATAAACGGATTGTTTTATCGTTCCCACGCTCTGCGCTCATCAAGCCGACATAAGTTTTTTAAGGAGTCCAAGATTTATCTTGGACGTCTCGTCCAAAATAAATTTTGGACTCCGGAGCGTTCTCGTTCCGTTGCTCCGCAAAGGAATGCCTGCCTGGACGCTCCGCGTCCTTCAAGGTTTGGCATTAAACTTAACTTAAAGCCAGCTATGTGTGCAACGCTCAATGCCATTGGCGTAGGGGCAATGCCCTAGTGGTTGCCCCAATGCCATTAAGTTAAGGAAAATCCATACATGTAGGGTGGATTAAGCCTGTAGAGTATCCACCCGACATAGTCTTAACTTAATGGCATTGAGTGGTTGCCCGCCCCTACGAGAAATCACGGTTTGTAGGGGCATACCCTATCGGGTTTGCCCTCTTAACTTAATGGCATTGGTACAACGCTACGTTTTTGTCATTTGAAAACTTCATCAAAAAAAGCCTCTTTATCCAATTGTGCTTGCCATTCTTGATGCCATTTGACAGAATCTAGTTTAGAGTCAGACTTTAAAGCAAAAAATCGAGTTGCTTCAAGAATGCCTAATTTCTCAATTAGAGCATTAACGGCTTGAGTAATCAGTTGTTCTTCAGTCATTAAAACACTTTCTTTCATTGTAAACCCTCAACTCTATGGGCTCCATAGCCACTACTGACAATGGTATTTTTTTACACTTTTTTAATAGTTTCTCATCACAAGTGATAAAAACGTCCGCTATTTGTTCTGAATAGGATTTTTTCATCCTGAATACGCGCAGAGCGGCTGAATGCCTTCAAGGTTTCCACAATTTGATACTGCCATCCATGCCACCAGAGGCTAAAATATTTCCATTGGGACAAAAAGCGGTAGCGGATACTTCAGCCGTTTGCAAAGTATAGGCATCATTACTATTTATATCCCATAATACAATACTCTCATCCTTATCTATTAAAACCGCAAGAACTTGACGATTGCCAAGTAAAACATATCTCCGCCAAATCTTCAAACCATAATGTTCTTGCATGAGTGCGATGACATCAACCCAATCCATGTCTTCAATCGCAAAGCGGCGTAAATTTTCACCCGTCTTGGTATCCCATAAGTTGAAAAATTCTTTTCCATTTGTATCCTGTGATGCCAGCCGATCTCCATCTTTATTAAATGCAATAGAAACGCTGCGATATTTCCTTGGCATCGTCAATATTTTCTGACCCGTTTTGATATCCCATAATGTGATATTTCCGGGTACCTGATTGCTTGAAGAAGCCAGAATACGCCCATCCGAATTGAATGCCAATTGAGCGGCAAAAATATTTTTTCCTTTTAATGTACGCACTTGTTGCCCTGTCTTGACATCCCAAAATTTGATCGTATTGCCCTCTCCGCCCGATACTAAAGTAGTGCCATCGGGATTGAATGCGACAGAATTATGCTCGCTATGCCCTTTGACAGAAAAAGTGTGTAGTAACTGAGTGGTGTTGACATCCCACAATTTAACCGTTTCATCCAAACTCACTGAGGCAAGGAGACTGCCATTGGGACTAAATCTTATATCTAACACTGCTTTTTTATGCGCTTGTAACCTGGCATAGCGTCGAGTGGGTAAAAGGCTCGGATTGTAGAGTGCCCATTCTTGTTCAAGCCCTATCAATACCTGTCTGCTGACTTTTATCTGTTCGGTTTCCAGATAGACATACACAGGTTTTTGTTGTCCTTCTGCCCAAAGTGCTTTAGCATTATGTCGCTCTACCAAAAGGCTGCTGTTTTCAGGCAATTCAAACTCTTTTGCCCAGGCTTGCCATTCGATACGCATCGGCAAAATCCGATTATTAATGTCATAGCCAGCTTTATCTAAATAGGCGACACCGGCTTGATAGAGCGGATCATGTTGCCGCACCCCTTGGTTAAAACGCGCTATTAATGGTTTGCTGTTTTCTGATAATTGTTTTAAGCGTTCTTGAAATTCGGCATCGGTTTCAAAACTATCGCGCTTTTGGGAAAAATTAATCCTTTTTCCGGTAAAAAAGGGTATTTCATCAAGTAGCACAATTTTTTTGGAAATCAAGACATCATCCGTTATTAATACATCCAGCGTTTGACTTTCCTTGCCATTGGCTCTGATTTCAATATGGTGTTTGCCGGCAGCCAGCTTGATGACAATGGGTGTTATATTGGCTTTGAGTTGTGCATTGATATAAATTTCCACTTTCGCCGGCACGGTAGTCACTGCTAGTGCGCCTTCACCCGCTTGTACGGATAGGCATAAAAAACTGAATAGGGCAAATAATAATAAAGTGATTTTTTTCATCTGATCTCCAGTACTAAGACAAGGTTTTAAGTACTGAACCATGAATTATCGGAGATTTTGGAGTCCAAAGCTTTAGCTTTGGGACAAAACGCCCAAAGCTAAAGCTTTGGACTCCAAAATACATTAAAATTCATGGTTCGGTATTTAACGATCCAACAAAAATGCTTGTTGCTTGTTGGGACTTTTCATGAATTTTCGCATTTTAGGCAGAATTTTAGCCATAAATTTAGCGGTTTTGAATGCGATTTTTAATCCCTTTCCGACAGTGGGGATTGATTCTAACATTTTTTCAATGGGCGTATCTCCACTGGTTTTGCGATTAATTTGTTTCAATTGTTCAGCCAAAAGGCGATTGTGTGTCGCAATCACATTTTCTAAACGCTGCCCTTGTTCACGCAATTCTTTGACGATGGCTTGTTCTTGGACTTGAATAGTCTCCACGATGGCTTCGCGCATTTCATTAATGCTTTGATCAATCTCTAGTAGCTGAGTTTGCATCAATTTGTGATGTAGATGCCGTTCTTGTCTATCCAAGAGTTCGGTCAAAACTCTGGTATCTCTAAATCTATCTAAATCCAGCAATAAATATTTACGGGCTGCCACAAGGAGATTTTGCGCTTTTTCCGCCAGACGGGCTTCATTATACAAGCGGCGGGCTAGACGCTCATGTTGTTCATAAGTGGTATCATTGTCTTTTTCTACAATGGCTTGTTTTTCCGCCTCAAAGGCTAATTGGATGGCTTTTGGGATTTGTTGTGCCCCCTGAAAAGTTGTCACAAAGACATCATAAATCAAAGGATCATGCTTTTTTTGGGCGCGATCAAAGGCGATTTGATGAATTTGCAACAAGGCATCGACAGATTCTACTGTGTCAGGATAGGTTTCCATAAACTGCAAATAGTCGGCGATGTTGTTTGAGCCTTTGGTTATTTGAAAAATGGCATGAATCGCGTGACGATTGAGTGCAGTTTCTGATTTGAGGGTGAGAAAGTCTTTGTAAATGGCTTCTTGATTCGCCTTATGGGCTTGTTGCCATGTTTGTAGATAAGCCCAACCCTTGGTATCAAAATGAGCATATTGCGTGGTCACTTTACGCCATGCGGCATAAGTATTTTGCTGTTGTGCCAATTGGTAAGCGAGTGGATAAGCTATTTTCCATTCTCCCAAGGCTTCTAAACTTTGGACAATGTCCTCATCAGTGAGGCTCCAGGCAGGCAGACAGATAAGTAAGCCTGTTATGCACAGGATGTTTTTTAAAAATGTGTTTGTTTTCATTGTGTTTATTCCGCTATAATGCGTTTAAAAGGGTGCGTAGGACGCACCCTACGCTATTTTATTTTTGTTGCTGTTCAATAATATCACACAGTTGTTTTCTCGTTCCTTTGCTCCGCGCACTCACTTATACACAAGTTTTTTTGTAGCCCAACCCACCATTGTTATAAATTTCAAAGGCTTGGTGGGTTGGGCGTCCCATAACGATGTTGCGCGGGCAACCACAAGGGATTGCCCCTACCCACCCTACACAATATCCTTTAATTTCAATTATTTAATAAGTTGTGTCTAAGAGAGTGCGCTTCGCGGCGGAATGCATGCCTGGACGCTCCGCCTCCTACAACGAGAAAGACAACATGGGAGGACGATTGGCACTTGCCGTTTGCTGTGCGTCCGAGACTGCATTCCGTTGCTCCGCAACGGAACGATATTTTCAACTTTCAAAGAAATCCTATTTAAAAAAAAATGTCACATTGATTTAACTTTATTAATCTTGTGCAGTCTGATATGCTAGTCTCGGAGGGCGGAAATAGCCGTACCACTTTAATTAATAATTTATCTGAAAAACGACAAATGAAAATCAAATTTCCCAAAGGCTTTGTTAAAAAACGACAGAAAAAACCGGTTTCATCTGACATTTGCTTGATTGTGCATGGCGCGGTATTGTTGCATGGTCAACAGCAAAAACAGATTACACAAGCTGATGAATCCTTCTTTACAGCAACACAATTGGCAAAAGCGGCTCGAAGTTTATTACCCAAAACCACCCAAAAAGAGCGGATTGCGCTTGCTTTACCGAGTATAGAATTTGTTGCCACGAGTCTGAAACTTCCTGCAATTGTAGCAAATCCCAAAGAGGTTATCAATCTGCAAATGCCAACACTCTTGCCTGGTGTGACAGAACAATTGTTGCTCTCTGTGGAAGCAGCCAGTGAGGGAGAGCAGACTTGTGCATTGTGGCTGCCTGTCAAACGGGCGACAGAATTATTCCAAGCTTTTGATAAAGAAGGTTTATTTTTAAATGGTCTCTTACCGCGCCCCCTTGTTGTCTTGCCACACACAAAAAAACATTTTCAAGTGTATGATGAAGATGACAAGACTATCACTTATATGAAATGGTCAGGCAATGTCATCCAACATTGGTTGCATACGCTTAAAGTGGATTGTCATGAGCCTTTGTTTCAAACACAGCTAGATAAGGCATTGTCTAGTTTTTCTAATGGGATGGAACAAGAACGAAAAACCAGTCTCAGCAATTGGCAAGGAATGCCGATACCGTCACCAAGCGCGTATAATTATGCTTTTATACCGCCCCATGCAGGATTACGTATGGCGCAAGAGGCGCGGCAAAAAAAGCAGCGTCAGATGAAAGTCGCTGTCGGTGCGCTTATCGTTCTTGTCATTGGGGGGCTCTTGTTTGCGAATTTCCATAAACAAGGTCTCGAACAACGTTTAGCTGATTTGAAACGCAAGGATACAATCAGTCAATTACGTGGCGAGGTGGTTGAAATAGAAGAAATGATTGGTCCGGTTAAAAATTTTCCTCATCCAGATGTGATCCTCATTTTAGAGAAGTTGAACGCCATGATTCCTAAATCAAGTTGGATTACCCATTTTCATATTGAATGGGGGACTGTCAAATTTGAAGGTTACAGTCCGAATCCTAGCGAATTAATAGAAATATTGTCAAAGGAACCCCACATTTCCAATGTCGAGATCACTCGTGGAACTAATAAGGAACGAGGAAAAGAAGAATTAAAATTCGGTATTAGTTTGAAATTGAAGGGGTTGAACTGGTTAAATTATCAATCTGAATATTTTTCAGAGAGCTAATATTTTCTCAAAAATCCTATTTTTTTTAAAAATAGGATTTTTTAAAAGTTTTGGAATCCAAGAGAAATCCTATTTTTTAAAAAAATAGGATTTCTTTGAAAGTTGAAAACTTAGGATTTATAACAATAATGGATACCACCTATTACTCATTGATTGAACGTACCAGCCCAAATGCACTGCGGTTGTTGAAGATCGTCACTTTGGCCGAAAAGTCTGTACCTCTCTCACTATTAACAGAAATCTGGGAAAACCAAGCCAAAACAGCCTCACTGGACTCTTTGCTCGCTGAACTCTCGGCATTGGGATTATTGCAAAAAGATGAAACTGGCGAAGAAACGGTATACTGTTTTGACGAATCCGTGCGCTCCAGTCTTTTGAGCTGGCGGCAAAATCATCCTAACACAGAGCCAAGTCTGTCAAGCTCTCCCGATAGCTTTTTTTTCTTCTCCAGCCGCCGAATATTCATCACCTTCTTGCTATATTCCCAACGAGAAGCCGTCGCTACCAGAATCGCCATGAACAACCCCTCCCTCCATGATAAACAGGCCAGGCTAACCGCCATTGACAAAGCCTATTTTGCCATTAAAGCTGCTCGCCCCCACAATCTAACCCCCGCCAAAATTTTGAAAATTGGCGAAATCAAGCAGCATGTCCGAAAAGTTGAACAAAAATTAAAAGAAGATAAAGCCCACTATCAAAAGTTAGGAGGTGCCCGTAGCTAGTGCAGGAGAGCGGAAATTTTGTAAACACTTGGATTAATGTTTCGGGATCGATCGGATGACGCGGATTTAAAATCAAAGTCAAAAGAAAAATCAAAGCTGGCCTGTAGGGTGGATATCGCTCTGCGTATCCACCTTAATTTAAGTGTAGAGTGCGTCCTACGCACCCTCTTTCCACGCACAGTTAATCTACACCGACATCAAAAAGGTGCGTGGGACGCACCCTACGCTTGCTACACCCACCCTACATACTAAATTATGATGGTGTATAGTACAACGAATTAGATCACCAACAGCACAGATATCATCAATATGAAAATAACAATACCAATAAGCCCAGTTAGCGCGGCAGAACGTGATATAGTTTGCCAATGTCGCCAGAGATATTGTGCTACCAGCAAAATGGACAATAATAAGCCTATAATGCCACCGCTGTTGCCCGGACCATATTTACCTAGAAAACTTATGTTTAGGGAATCAAAAATAACCACTGGTATCCACCATATTGCCCAACCCACCCCAATAAGCCCAAATGTCATGGCAAGGTGAGGCATGCTTTGCCTGTGTAGCCAGAGATATTGCCCTACCGGTAAAATATAAAGTAAACAGGCCATTACAATGACACTATCTAAGGTTACACCATGCCTAATCTGAAAAAAATTCCTTGAAATAAACTCTAAAGCAAATGGCAATATAAATCCCAAACCCAGCAGTGCCAGCCCAATTAGAGTTGGTTTAACCTGCGAACCAATCGGCTGCACATCAAGACATAAACCCTCTTGTTGCAAAGCCGTTTGTGTTTTTTCGAGCCGATCATCTTGGCGGAGCTGCTCACGGAAAAAAAATAAAACGGCATTACCCAATAGATCGTCATAGCGGAGAAAAGCCGCTAAAGTCTTATCAACTGGCGCGATACGCTGCATTTGCTCTAAGACGATCTCCGTGAGAGTGAGCGTATCTCTATGTCCGATCAGCGCCGCCAAATCTTCCTCGGAGAGGGCTTTTTTAATCTCAAAGAGATTATCAGTATTTTTAGAAAAAGCTCTAAGAGACTCAATGGCTTGTTTTCTAAAATCTGACAAAGCGGTGCCAGTCAACCCTTTTTGTTTAGCGAATTCGCGGGTAACGTTGGAATATTTTTGATCGGGCGTGTCGAGCCCAACGCTGATGGCAATAAATGCATAACGACTGCCATTTTGATAGGCTTTAGTGATTTCATTAGGCGTAAAAGTAAAATGTGCCCTGATAATGGGAACTGCTTTTTTGATCGGCACATCTACCACAATGGGGCAGTCCAATAAGGAGCCTAGTAAGGTTTGTGTTAATGTTGACATAACGAAGTTTGGAATTATTCAATTCTGATACGAAGTAAAAATCTGATTCAGACAATTAAATTAAGATAAGTACTGAACCATGAATTATCGGAGATTTTGGAGTCCAAAGCTTTAGCTTTGGACTTGCCCAAAGCTAAAGCTTTGGACTCCAAAATACATTAAATTTCATGATTCGCTACTTAAATAATGATACTATATCATCATGCAAAAGAAATAATTTTAGAATTGACAGAATAAAATTTATAATGCCCCAAAATTTTGCCTTTTTAAAGGGTGGATACGCTATCGCTTAATCCACCCTACATATACTTAACTGGAGGATTTTTATGTTTTTTAAACATTATTTTTTGGCCATCCTACTGATGGCAAATAGCAGCGTCGCTGCGGTTGTGATTTAGTCCCGTATTGATGGTGGCGCTTGGAAAAAAAGCCACAGCCATTTATCCCTTGAAAGTTTATAAAAATGCCAATCATCCTTGGGAAAAAAATCCCTATCAGTGGGTTGGTTTTGGCAAAATTGATTATGAGCGCAAAGAGTTAACCCAGTTTCGTGGACAATGGCAAATACAGCCCTTTAAAAAACAATCGGATAGCATTTTTGGGGACATCATTAACTATTTTTATGCTGTAAATTCTCGTTTTTATCAGAAAGATGTTGGTAGTTTCTGGTTTCAGGTGGAAATTGAAAAACGAGGAAAAGTCCGAAAATCGCCGGGTATTGAAAACTCAGATTATAGAGCCCCAAAAGTTTTTCGAGTCTCAATAAGAGACGGTAGCGGCTATCTTGGCTATCTGACTTCCTTTTTCAACGTGCCCGGCCTATTTGGTTCAATAAACTATCAGAGTAAGCATTATATTGGAGTAGATTGTGCGGATGTCTTGGTAGCGGCTTATGGCAAATGGAAAGGTAAGCCCTTGAAGAAAAACTATAATGTGGCCATGTTAGTCAATAAATTTCCAAAACGGGGCCAATTTGATTGCCGTCAGATATTCGGGCGCACGACAGTATCAGCACGTCGGAGCACTTACTAAGGATGCCAATAACAACGGCGTGTTGGATGGAGGAGATTTAATTATCCATGCGGGTCCCATTCCGCTCCATTATTCTTATATAAAAGAAGGCTCTTTTAATGGGCATGTCGTCATTTTGAGGCCAGAAGAAAGGTTATTTCGGAGATGAAGTGCAAATTTATAGGAGTCCAAACTTTAGTTTGGACATTTTCTCGTTCCCTTAGCGAAGCGCTCATCGTTAGACACAAGTGTCTTTCCGACTTGAGCCTTCGTCTTTTTTGACACCAGCTTAAAAATCCTATTTTTTAAAAAAATATGTCCTCGTTTTAAAAGATTTGCGCGTACAAAGCCGTTTCTTGTACAAACGCTCTTGCTGCCTCGTGCCACTCTTTAGCACTCACCCACATATTGGCTTGTGCATCTACTTTAACTCCGCTACTCTTGATTTCCTCTTTACGGGTTGCATGAGCTGGTATGAATATTGGCGCATTCTCGGTTTTCTTTGTCAATCTTAAATCAGTCTGGTTGATACCATCGCTCTCTTTTTCCGATGTTTTATTTGGCATGTTGTTGTTATTTTTCGTTCTTGTTTTTTCATAACGACAGGGATTAGTTATAATATTGTGTTTTGGTCGTTTAGCATCATATATCGTCCCCCAAATTGTCAACCCCGAGGCGGATAATCGACCATTGGTGCTCAAGTTCAAAAAACGCCTAAAGTTGCTGTGCTGTCAAAAGAGTGGGGAGAGCTACCCAGTCACTGATTCAAAAAAACACTCGCATTACTTTAAGAAATATGGTTTAATACCAAAAATTTTGAATTGAAACGCGAAACAAAATCCTATTTCTTTAAGAAATACCTATGGCGCGAGCAAAGGCACCGTCTATGTCACCGCAAAATTAGTCCGTGCGGCGGACAATGTTATTTTGTAATCCACCCGACAAGCCATTGACTTTTTTAAATGTGATAAAGTACACTTATCCCAGCAGGCGATAAATGGGGACATGCAAAGTTGAATGATGAATTTATTGAGCCGTTTATAAGTACTAACAAAACTCAGACTTGTGGTGTTTTTGCAACTTATCATGTAGGCTGGCACTGCCCCATCCAGCTTACTATTTATGAGCATTTGGGGGTAGGCGTAGGCACACGTAAATCTAATAAACTTTTGTGTACCTACTTAACAAAAGTCAATTGAGGGATAATTTATTATGTATAAAAAATCATCTTTTCTCAGAGCATTAATCGTTACCACCGCTGTGACAACGCTGGCTGGTTGCATGACAAACGTAAATCCGGGACCGGGTTCGACGAACGCACCGAGAGTCCAGGAAGCCAACGAGATACATGTATCCCTGCTAAAAAGTGTTGCTATTTCGTCTTTCAATGGGAAAGACGGGAACACATTCAAAAGCGAGCTTCAAGTTATGCTGAATCCCCTATTTACTGTGGAGACTTCTCCCCAAAAAGCGGAGGGCGTTTTTTCTGGGAACGTCCTTAAGTCTTCTGTTGAGAAGGACAGCAATGGTTCTTGTATCAAAAAAACGGCTATTTTTCATGTGTTTATCGAGCTTAAAAAAGCGGGAGAAGTCATTTATAGCAAAACGCCTGCGGGAAAGGAGAGTGAGAACAGCTGCAACATATTAACAACAGCCTCCTCAGATTCTGAACTGCTTAGGAAAGCACGCAAAAATGCACTCTGGGAAATCCAGCAAGATGTCGCTAGTCATCAAGTAAAAGAAGACAATGGCAGTTGGGTTAAAACCGGAGTTGAGAGTGGGCAGAAAATGTATGATATCATAGATTTATTTAAGAAATGAAGGGTGGTAGAGAGCGAAATATAGACTTTCCCGACGGGAGGAACGATTGCCTCCCGTAGTGAATAAAGGAGACATTTATGAATAGATGGATACTCGCTATAACACTAACCCTGTTAGTGGCAGGGTGTGCTAATGTGAGGAAGATACCGGGGGGATATAAGACACAGGGATGCTTAGGCGGTCTTGTTGTTGGCGGTGTGGTAGGTGGTGCTATCGGCAGCAAAGAAGGGGCAATAATCGGTGCAATAGGCGGTTGCATTGCCGGACTGTTTGTTGGTAATTATTTCGAGGAACGACAAAAACAATATGCCAGTCAACAACAGGCCATTATTGAGGAAACCGCTTGGAATAGAAATATGGCCCGGAAACTTCGCAAAACCAATGCAGAATTGGCAAAGGGCATTCAACTGTACGAAGAAGAACGTGAACACATTAATCAGATACGAATGAATGAGAAACAACGAAAAAAGTTTCTGCGAGATCAACAAAAACATTTTAAACAAGAATTTGGCAATACCCTAGATGTTGCGAAACGGCTCCAGACGGAGGTTGATAACTCTAAGACTCAGTATCAACAATATCAAGCGGGTGCTAATCCTGCGGCATCGAAGAAATGGAAAACTCAAATAACCGCTTTTGAAGACGAAGCTGAACAGTTGAACCAGAATTTCAATATAATTCTTGCGAAGAACGATAGCCTTTAGGAGGCAATGCCACCAACGCCCCAGGGCAACCACAAGGGATTGCCCCTACGATATAAAAACGGCATTGAAGGTAGGGGCAATCCTTTATGGTTGCCCTTAATTTAATGAGGAGGATGAAAAAATGGGCTTGATTAAACAAACTATAGGGATGGGGTTGGCACTCGGCATTTTAGTCAGTTGTGCGGCTTAGGAGGCAATGCCACCAACGCCCCAGGGCAACCACTAGGGCATTGCCCCTACGATACTTCGTTACCTAAGTAAAAACGGCATTGAAGGTAGGGGCAATCCTTTATGGTTGCCCTTAATTTAATGAGGAGGATGAAAAAATGGGCTTGATTAAACAAGGTATAGGGATGGGCTTGGCACTCGGCATTTTAGTCAGTTGTGCGACAACGACTGATGATCCCAGTCAAGAGACCAGTTTATGGGGTGCGATGGTGAATACGACGACTGGCAAATACGATGAACGGACTAAAAGGCTCGAAGACGAGTTGGAGCAGAGCAAGCTTGAGAGGGAGCAGGCTGAAAAAGAACGTCAGCGGCTGAAAGCTGAAAAACAGTGACGGTATGAAAGAAGTCCAAGATAAATCTTGGACTCCATTATTTCGCACTCTGTCTAACTGCTCAAGCTGGAGGTTGACAAATCTAACAAGCGGAACGGTTGAACAACAATCTCAATCTAGTCGTTGTGATGAACGAGAGCCTTTAGGGGCAAATATGTCAAGTCAAAAAAACTTGAACATCGAGAGTTAGCATTAATGGTGGCACTTGTTTTTTTTTATTTCAAGGGGCGTATGGCTCAGAAAACATAAAAAATTGTTAAAATATTACGGTGCATATCAACATGGATTACGATTCAGTTAAAAGTCTCTTTGAAAAACCAGGAATACTGAAGTGTTCAGAGTATGTTGCTGAATATGCTGACTATTTTGGAGAAGCCTACCAACTGGCAATCGACACCATTCAAACCTCAATGAAAATGTTTGCTGAAAAAGGCAAATCTTTTCCACCCCCCTTAAAACCAGAAGATGATGAGTATAATGGTCGTCTCACGTTGCGTCTACCCAAATACTTGCACCGAAAAATTGCGCGTACCGCACAACAAGAAGAGATTAATTTTTATATCACTAGGGTAATGTAGGGTGCGTCCTACGCACCAATGCCATTAAGTTAAGCTAAAAAACCATACATGTAGGGTGGCTATTGCTCCGCGTATCCACCTGATTAATATATAAATATCGGTGGATACGCTATCGCTTAATCCACCCTACATAGCTCAAAAGGTCAATGCCATTAAGCCTGTCCCGACCTTAGGAGTGTTCTAAGCCAAATTCCATACATGTAGGGTGGATAAATAGAGGGCGTATCCACATGATTAATATATAAGTTTTGGTGGATACGCTACCGCTTAATCCACCCTACAGGCCGGCTTAACTTAATGGCATTGGCTCAAAAGGTGCGTAGGACGCACCCTACATAACTAAAACTTAACTATCGGAAAATCAACAATAGTCTGAGGTTTAGCCGTTGTCGGCGTTTGGGTTTGCCCAGCCAGTTCCTTAACCCTGTTCGACAAATACAATTCCAACTCAGTGATGCTAATCATTCCATCAGCGATATAATCCGCTTGTCCCTTTAAACCCTCAAGCAAGGCTTCCGTAAACGCCCCGTTTTGCCAACGGCTGTGTTCCAAAGATTGTTGTGTCCCCGTAGAAGCGGTAAAAACGACCACACCATTTTCAGCCATCGACAAATCATTGGCAACTTGATTCACATCCGCCACTCCGCCCAAAATATTGCCAGAATGACAAGTATCTATTAAAAACAATGCTTTACCTCGTAAACTGGCCATCGTATCTTTTATATCGTGATAAGCCACCCCAGTGCTTTTGAGTTGTTTTATATTCACATCGCGGGGCAAAAAATAATACAGCCCTTTTTCATCATTGACACCATGACCAGCGAAAGCAATAACAGCGACATCGTTTTGGGTCGTTTGCTGCTCAATCCAATGCAAACCGTCAAGAATTTCCTCTTTGTTGGCATTTTTAAGCAAATTGACCTGGATATCACGGTATAAACCTTTATTTTTTTGCCTCCTGAATAATTGTGCCAAATCTTGTGCATCTTGATCCGCATACTTTAATTTTTGAACACTTTCGTACTTGCTCACACCCACAGCCAATACATAAAGTGTTGGTAAATTATTGACAGATTGACTGCCACCTTGCCAGCGTAACTGGATGGTGGCGGCTTCAGAAGCCGCATACTTATTTTCCGCAATCAGACTCACTTTGACATCTCGACTTGGCACAGTGATTTGCAAACTCGACTCCTCTTGGCGCACTAACCCCCTTTTTTTTAATAACGGGCGACCGTCGATGAGCACTTTGATGCCACGCACATTTGATGGGCTACGGATACGGTAGCGCAGTTTAAGCTTGGTATCAGAAAAAGTCGCCCCGTTTTGGGGAGATAGGAGAGTGACGACGGGCGGTAATTGTTTACGAATCCTTTGTTGCTTTTTCGGCGCCAGTTTTAAGGAATCAAGGACATTAGCAACGAGAGCCGGACGATAATAATTATCACGAAAGTGTGCCGCCGGAAAAAAATCAGCTGCCTGATCAGGACCTTGGTTGATCTGCCAACCGATAAGGGTTTCACCACCCGATGAAGCGGCATAGTAGCCTTGTGGAGTCCACACTATCCAGCGTTTGCCATCTTTATGCGGAAAAAAAGCCAACAATTCTTTACCATCGCGCAAACGATACCAGCGCAGGGTGCCATCCCCAAAAGCAGCGATAGCGACTTTGCCGTTGCCAGCGATATTAACTCCCCAAGCAACACTAGGCGTATCGGTTTTCCATTGCAGATTGCCTTGTTTATCGAAAAACCGTAAAAACCACTCAGTGCCAAGCAAAAAGTGTTGCTCATTGGCTGTGATAGCGAGACTGCGTACTGTCTCATCTTCTTTTAGGGATAAAGCCTTACCGTTGAGTTTGGGGCGAGTGCTATTTTGCCAGTTAGTGATTCTTAATCCCTTCAAACGTGGAGCAATTAACTTTGATGAAGCAAGAGGATCTAATATTAATGTGCGTTTCTTCAAAGAAAAACGGGCCGGCTTTTTGCCACCATATTCATAGCCAAACTGTACAATGCTACCATCTTTGGAAATCAGAAAATGACCATCATAAATGGCCCTAAAATCGGCAATGTCCACATGACGCGCTCGGATTTTTTGCCCATTCGCATCAAATATTCCAAAATAAGGTTCAGCAGAGCCAAAAACAATTCGCCCCTTTCGCAAAGCGTGAATACCCATGATAGCATTAGAAGAAGCTGGCCAAACAGTGTACCGTCCTTGACCTGCTTGAGACCAACGCAGGATATGCACTTTGCCTTTAGAATTGTAACGTCCTCCCGCATACAACCAATTACCGTCTTGTGACCAAGCCAAGTTGTCCAAACTCGCATTATTTATGTCTGGCGTACTAGGACTATACAATAAAATCAAATCCTTGCTTGATAACACATTGATCTGGGTGGAATCCTGAAAGCCCACCGCGATCTTATCACCAGCCGGCGAAAAACGGGCAGCATAAGGAGACCGCCCCCCGAGGGCTTTGCGTTTAGCGAGCAAATTTAAATTTTGATTGTATAAACGAATATAACCATCTTTGCAAGTCGTCACCAAGCGACCGTTGCTATCAAACTCAGCCCAATACGATGCCAAATTATAATTAGTATCTTGCGCCTGTAAACGATAATCAGAGGATTGATAGAGACGGATACCTCCTTTTTTTAAGCTTGCCACCAAGCGACTTCCATCAGGAGAATAGGCTAAATGAAGAATTCTATTGGGTAGCCCGGTAATGCGCTGGCGTAGTTCACCGGTGGCGCGGTTGAAAAGATAGATAGCATTATCGAAGCCAGATTGACTCGTCCATCCCCCTACCGCCACTGTCTCACCATGAGGAGAAATAGCCACCGCATAAACCTTACCCTCATGCCCCTTACCCATCGGCGGACGCAACACTCGCAACAATCGGCCATCAGACAGCGACCAGACACGCACCGTTTTATCATCAGAACCCGTGACCAAATAACGCTCTGCTGCATCAACATCCATTTTTTTTATGATTGCGGTGTGCATTCCCGTGTCGATGCGGAGAATGGGTTCAACGCGGCTGATGGTACGCACAACAGGCGGTTTGACAGGTGCCTCTATGTGTTGAGGTGGTAGTACATCCATTTTTTTTATGATTGCGGTGTGCATTCCCGTGTCGATGCGGAGAATGGGGGCACGCTCAGGCGGTTTGACAGGTGCCTCTATGTTAGGTGGTTGTGAATTGGGTTCTGGTGGTGAAGTGCCGCAGGCGGTTAAACCAAGGGTGGTTATTAGCAAAAAAAACAGACTTTTAGCTTGAAGCATGGTATTTTCCTCAATATTGTGTCACTTTTAAGATATAAAAGGAGTCCAAGATTAGTAATCGCCTACTACGAACAATTTTGTATTGCCTGTAGATAGTTAATATTTTAACAAATAGGAAGAAATCGTATCAAGCACTTCATCAAATTTGTGCCTTGGGCGCTTATTTATCAGCATTTGAATATAGATAAAGCCGACTCCTTGGGTGATCGAATTTTTTTATGACTTAGTTTGTGATATATTATCAACGGTGAAAAACGAAATTTCAGGAGGCTACTCAAATGAAAGAGTTGCGCCCTTGAAGAAAAACTATAATGTGGCAATGTTAGTCAATAAATTTCCAAAACGGAGTGATTATGAACAATGTAATTATTATTTAGTCGCTGGATTAATGTTTCGGGAATGAGGCACGATTTCCCGAAACGAAGTTAGCGTAGCTAAACAACTTCAAAAAAACATTGAATCACGGATTTGACGGATGACACGGATTTACTTCGTTACTTCGTTTCGCGGATTTAAAATCAAAGTCAAAAGAAAAATCAAAGCTGGCCTGTAGGGTCAATGCCATTAAGTTAAGGTTTTTTGTAGGGTGGGTAGAGCAGAGCGAAACCCACCAAACCTTTGAAATTTCTA
>JSZA02000124.1 GCA_000785145.2 Candidatus Thiomargarita nelsonii | reverse complement strand
TTGAAATTTATAACAATGGTGGGTTTCGCTCTCGCTCTACCCACCCTACAAAAAACCTTAACTTAATGGCATTGGTATGTAGCAAGCGTAGGGTGCGTCCTACGCACCTTATGTCATGTTCCAAGGAGATTGGTGCGTGGGACGCACCCTACACTTCAATGCCATTAAGTTAAGACAAACCTACGAGGTTGCCAAAACATCGTAGGTTAATTTTTCGTTTAATTTACAACGACCTGCGATGTATGGGTTGACTGAGGTCTGATTTTTAGGCTTAACTTAATGGCATTGACCCTACACCTGTGAGCAGAATAAAAATTGGCGGCTCGTATCGCTTTTGATTTATCCCTGCTAATAACGTATTGCCTGTCGTTAATGTTTTGACTTATCCTTTCTTAAATGCAATCCGTGTAGTTAACGGTTTTGACTTATCCCTGCGAAACCAGAAATCTACAGAGTCCATACATATCACCCCTAAACAAAAAATCGATCATGGGGCCCCCATACCCCAATGCCATTAAGTTAAGACAAACCTACGAGGTTGCCCAAACCTGCTCCGGTTAATTTTTAGTTTAGTTTACAACGACCTGCGATGTATGGGTTGACTGAGGTCTGATTTTTAGGCTTAACTTAATGGCATTGCCCCATACCCCCGCACTTTTCCTCTATGCACAATATGTAGTGTCTTTTATCCACATAATAATTGTTATCTTGCCGGATGTCTTTGTAGCTTGATAAGCCATAAGGTATCGGTTTCATTTTGTTTCATTTTTTTTTCTCCTCCTATTGGAGTCCAAAGCTTTAGCTTTGGACTTAGGAGTCCAAGATTTATCTTGGACGCCTAGAAAAAATTTACTTTTCTGGTTTTTCTAGCTTTTTGAGCAGGTTAATTATATCTCTAAAGTCACTGTTCTGTTGTTTTAACATAGCATTTTCTTTTTTTTGCTGTTCAATAATTAAATGTGCTTTTTCTAATTCATGTTTATATTCTGTCGGCTCAGTTGAATTAACATGCCAATTATTATCAATACATTGTTTATTGTGATCGCAGGTTAAATTAAGTATATTTTTTTCATCTAATCCAAGTAATTTAGACAAATCGATTTCCATGACATCAGCAATTTGTTGAAGCCTCGAAAAATGAACATCGGTTTTTCCTCGCTCTATTTTGGCGTATGCTTGAGGGGAAATGCCCAATTTATTAGCCACATCTTCTTGTGTCCAAGATTTTGATGAGCGAATAAGTTTAAGTTTTTCATATATTTCCATAATTATATCAACTATTGGTTGTTTAATTATAACTCGGGGTTGCTTGATGATTTCAGTCTGATTTGATTAAAATGACGTGCCCAAAGCTAAAGCTTTGGACTCCAAAAAAAACCGTCAAATTTATTATACAACATTGCGCGGTTTTTTATTTGAAATAAATAGCGAGTGTAGGGTGCGTCCCACGCACCTTTTATTTATGCCATATTAACCAAGGGAGGATTTGACAGCTGAGCCATCGTTTGGTGAGTAAAACCAATCAAAAACGGTTCAGTTTGAGTGACAATGTAGTGTGATTTAAGCATGAGATAATAGACTGGTTAAACTTCGTGAGAGCCCTGTCAATCATTATTTGCTGACTGGACTATCTGTAAGTAGTTGTTTAATAAAGCTGTTCAACCTTTTGGAGACTGAAATTATGAGACATTTATTATCTCGATACCTATTGGTATTGGGAGTGATGCTATTGTGTACACCCCCCGCAATAGCTGAACTGATTATCGGGGATTATGAGCTAATCAATACGAAACGGCTCAGTTTGACAGAGTATCAATACACCTACAAGGCACAACTTACCAATACAGGTGAGGCTGCTCTTAATGATGTCACCGCCATTTTAAACATGTCATCCGATAATGTTTCCATCATAGATGACACATTATCCTTTGGCAATGTACCTGTTGGTAGTACCGTGTCTAGTAATGACACGGTGGTTTTCAATTATGACAGAAGCCAAGCATTCAACGGTGAAATCAGTTGGACAATTCAGACTGGTACAACGCCTGTTCTTCCCTCTCTTGTGCATCCAGAAAAAGGCAATGCGGTTTTACTCGGCTCTGATGCCAATGAAACTTCGGGAATGCCGACTCAATTTTACGGTGGTGTCTCAGTAGATGGTGAAAATTTTGTTACCAATGGTACTGCTACTAATTTCCAAGAGGTGTCAGTAAGGGTAAATATTGAGGTTCAGCCTGAGTATGTTGGTCAAAAAGCTGACTTGCTACTTGTAATTGCGACGAAACAACAAGTTGCATCTGATGAGGAGCAAACTGAAACCTTCTACAGAACTGTTAGCAGCCTTAATAATTTATATCCATTGTACATCCCCCCCGAAGGTTGGCAACCTAAACTTATTACGGCTTTCAATCGTGGTGTTACCCTGCAAGAAACAACGCCAGTAGATTTTCAGTATGATAAGTTCACAGTGCCCGGAATGTATTACTTTTTCGTCGGCTATCGCTTAGATAATGGAGACATTATTTACAATCCCATGCCGATTACCTTAGAGGTGCAAGCCGGTGAGCAACCTTATTTCCCTGGTATTGTACAAATTGTCTCAACAGATGTTGAGAGTGCATCTCTCGCTTGGTTGCCTGCAACTGACAACAACACAGCTGTTGATGCAATCACTTATAATATTCATTTATCAGATCAGTCTGATTTTGATCCAACCGGAAATACCTTATATACTTCAGTCGTCGGAGCTAATCAAACTGATTTAGTGGGATTAACAACGGCAACAAGTTATAACGTGTTGATTGTTGCTGAAGACGCAGACGGTAATCGGAGTCAAGAACGAGATTATCGTACTATTAGCACTTTTAATCAGCCAGTGGTAGTCAATAGCGCCGCCAATTTTGCTGAAGATAAACAATTGGGTTTAGGGGAAGCCACGACTCAAGATGGCACAGTGTTTACTTATTTCGCTGCAAGTCAGGGTGTGCAACCCGAAGTGGGTAGCGTGTTATTTGTTAATGTAGGTGAGGATGTTTATCTACGCAAGGTGGATTCAGTGGAAAGCACTACAGAAGGATTAGTTGTGGATACCACTGATGCCGAATTAGCAGATGTGCTAGAAACTTTCACTATTGATACGCAGGTAACCTTGTTTGATGTGACTCAGGCAGCATTACAGAGTGATTCATTGTTTGGTGTGAGAACCTCGCACTCATTGCAGACAGATGGCAGTAGCCATTATACAGTACGCTGGCAAAATGACAGCCTTGTCGCAAAACAAGAAAATTACGTTGGAGATGATAGCAATGTTGAGGTGACACATGGAATAAATGGTGAACACATTGCGCCTATTAAGAGGGAAGTAAGTGCAGCCGTGGAACTCAGGGCAAATGTGGCGTTTAAACCTTCACTAGACATTAGAATACATATTGAGAACTATGACATTAAGGAAGCAAAAGTCATTGCACGCGGTCAATTGAGTGCTGAGATTGGTGCTGCTTTCAATTTTCAAGCAGCAGGCTCGGTAGAAAAGGAAATTGCAGTGTTTAGCAAAACTGTCACATCAAAATATACTATTCCACCAGGAATACCTGTTTATCAGCGCACTACCTTAAGTTTGAAAGCCGTGCTCAGTGCTAATGCCACAACTGAAATAAAAGCAGATGCCGTAGCCGAGGCTGTGGCAGGAATTGAGGTAGGTGTAGAGTATAACCCTGCAACAAGTGCGTGGGAAATAATTCGACCAACGCCGAATTTTAATAAAAGTCTTACAGTTGATATCAGTGTACATGGCAAGGTAGTAGGAACAGTACGTTTGATTCCTAACCTTCAAGTAGAATTTTATACTGTGTTGGCGGCGGACATGTCGATTGAACCGTTTTTAACGACTTCTGTGGCTGCTGAAACGATAAGTCATGCGGAGAACTTTGAAAATTGGGGTTATTTGAAGACGCAATTGACACAATTTGATGTAGATTTGCAAGCACAGGCGTTCATTGGCGTGTCGCTTGACGTTATTTTCAGCTCTTTCCCTCTATTGGATAAAACGCAGATTTGGGAATCACCCAAGTGGACGTTATTCAGCTTACCCAAGTTAAACTTAAACGGAGCGAGTGGTGAAGTGGATGAAGCGATTACGTTGACTGCTACTACTGAGGATGGTAAGAATAATCCATTTTCTTTAGGGTCAATTCAGTGGGATGCGTCTCCTCCAGAAAATGCTTCTGTCAGTGGTGGTAAGACGGGAACGTTTACTGCGAGTGAGGAGGATACTTATACCGTATTCTTTTCAGGACACAGTCGTTGGTTGCCTGATCCATTCGGCAGACAGTTTGTTTTCGCAGAGGTGAATGTAGGTGATGACGACGATGACGATGATGACTCTGACGACGATGACTCTGATGACGATGACGACGATGACTCTGATGACGATGATGACGATGACTCTGATGACGAAAACCCAAAAGGTGGTAAAGGAGCATCAACTGGAGACCCTCACTTATACACCTTTGATAACTTAGCATACGACTTTCAAGCAGTCGGTGAGTTTATTTTGGCTAAATCCACAGTTGATACGTTTGAAGTCCAAGTGCGTCAGAAACCTTGGGGAAACCGCACGAGTGTGGCTATTATACAAGCCGCAGCTATGAACGTGGCTGGTGACAAAGTTGGATTTTACATAGGTCAAAATCCGTCAGTTTATATCAATAGAAGTCCGCGAGAACTGATAGAAGGGACTAACCCATTGCCAATGGCAGGCAGTATTGTCAAAGAAGGCTCGCTCTACACGGTAATCTGGCCGGATGGCAATGGATTAGTCAAGATTAGAAGCCGTGGGGGTTATTATAATGTAGTCGTATATATCAGTGACTCCCAAAAGGGACACCTAATTGGGTTATTAGGAAATGCTGATGACGATCCGCAAAACGACATCGCCACCAGAGACGGTGGCAGTTTGGGAACAGAACTGGAGTTTGACGATCTTTATCCCGGCTATGCCAATAGTTGGCGCATATCACAAGAGGAATCCTTGTTTTACTACGCACCAGACGAGACAACGGAAACTTTTACAGACCGTAATTTTCCACGTCTTCTTGCGAGAGCATCCGATTTGTCTGCTGAGGATCGGGCAGCAGCCGAGCAAATCTGCCGCGAAGCCGGAATTACTGACCCGGTTCTCTTGGAAAATTGTATCCTAGATGTCGCTTTAACAGGCAGAGAAGAGTTCGCCCAACTGCCGCCAGACTTGGCAGAACCTGAAACAACAGCCAATGTCTCAAAACCAAATCCGCCTACAATCGGTGATCCCGGTTTTGGCCAATTCAAAGGTTTTGTATATGACGCTATAACAAACCACCTTATAAATGGCGCACAAGTTAAATTGACAGTTGATGGCACACCCTTGCCAGGAACGGCAGCTTATGCAACCGCAAATGGAGTTTATGAAACAGACGTAGTACCTACCGGTACAGGTTATCATCTATCAATAGAATCAAGCGGTTATATCTCAGAGCAAGTATTTAACCTGAATGCACCGGATCGTGAAGTCTTTGAGATTGAACCAGTCAAATTGGTGCCAGTCGAATTTGATGGGGTGGGCTCTTTCGCCAGCCATACGGTGGATGATCTGGGTAACATCGTTCCTAATGTTACTATCAATGTCCGCCGTTATATAAATAATCGGAATGGCGATATCCTAAAAACCATCCAGACAGACCAAAACGGCTCTTTTAGACTGGATAACCTAAGCGCTGGTAACTACACTTTGGAACTTCATAAAACCGGTCGCGTTACCAACTACGTTACAGCTACAGTAGTTGTAAGACCAACTACAAGAGGACAAACGACAAACGTTGATGCTGTGATTAGTCCTGAATTGGGTGACGCACAGTTTCGTATAGTAGTAAGTTGGGGCGAAGAATCACCATTTGACCTAGATAGTCATCTAACTGGCCCGAATGGTCAAGGTGGACGTTTCCATGTTTACTATGATAATTGGGGTTCAAATAATTCTGAACCTTATGCTTTGCTAGATCGTGACGATACCAGTCGTTTTGGCCCTGAAACCATTACAATTACCAGATTGCAGCAAGGAGATGTCTATCGTTATTCCGTACATAACTACTCAAATCGTGGTTCGACTTCTAGCCAAGTACTTGCCAACTCAAGGGCAAAAGTTGAGGTGTACAACGGCAACGCATTAGTTGCAAGCTATAACGTACCTAACCAAGAAGGAACGTTGTGGACAGTGTTTGAGATTGACGAATATGGTGTAATCAAACCAGTTAATACGATGGGATATGAAGTCAACCAAGGTGGCATACGTTCCAGAGGTGGCATACGTTCCAGAAGTACAAGCGCAGTTCTGCAAAAACCGGTTGCCACTGATTACTGGCCAATCGTGTTTCAGGCTACTAAGCCATAGTTTTCTAAACAGTTAGTATAAACCTGACCGGTTTTTGAAACCAGTCAGGTTTATTCAACACCGAAAAGGGTACAAATATGAATAATAAAATGGTCAAAAAAGGCCGCTCGATAATTCAATTAATTGTGACAGGCATTGTCATATCACACTTAATGCTTACAAGTGCTGCTCATGCTATCACAGTGCAGTATGAATTAATACCACTTGGCGGCAATCAATACCGCTATGTCTATACCGTGACTAATGATGGCTCACTGGGAACTGGAATAGCCGTCAGTTTGTTTGATCTCGTGTTTGATTCTGCAAATTATCAAGAAACCACCTTGGCTATCGTCACCTCAGCCCCACTTAATTCACAATGGGATGAATTTATCCTCTCATCCGTTCTGGAAGTGCCAGCCGCGTACAGTGCCTTTTCGTCAACAACAGGAATTGCACAAGGAGAGACGCTATCTGGATTTGCAGTAGAATTTGAATGGATAGGCAGTGCTGCGCTCCCAAGTGCTCAACCTTTTCAAGTGTTTGATCCAAACACCTTTGACTTATTGGAAGAAGGCACCACCATCCTTATTGGCGAGAGCGGCCCGCAGTTCGCTATCTCCACCGTTGAAGTTGCTGAAAATGCTGGCACCGTCACCCTCACAGTCCGTCGTGTCGGCGGGAGCGATGGAGAATTAACCGTCAACTACGCCACAACAGATGGCACCGCCACCGAAGGCAATGATTATGTCGGAGCCACTGGTACGCTGACTTGGGCGGATGGCGACAGTAGCGACAAAACCTTCACAGTAACGATTACCGATAACAGTCTGTCTGAAGGTAATAAAACTTTCACAGTCACCCTATCTGATCCGAACAGTGGAGAAAATTTAGACAGTGCGACTGTCACCATTGTAGATGATGAGGTCACACTCGTTAGTCTAGTCGAATTCAGCGCAATCGCCTTAGAAACTGAGATACTCATAGAATGGGAAAGTGCTTTTGAGCTTGACAATGCCGGATTCCATATATGGCGAGCCACCGGCGAAGGCTGGAAATACGGAGATTATTCAACCGTCATCAGATTAACAGTGAGACTCATACCAGCCCAAGGCAACTCGACTCCCTATTCCTACATAGACACCAATGTAGAAACTGGACTCACCTACTACTATGGCTTAGAAGATATCGACTTAACTGGTCATAGCACCTTCCATTGGGACTACATAGACTCCGCTACGGCAAAATAACTGCTATAATAGTCCAAGATAAATCTTGGACTCCAACCAAAATAAATAGGAGAAATTTCTCATGCAAGACCTCAAACCAACCCAAATGACTGAGCCCCAAGAGCAGGATCGCGGAGCCACGCTGCCCGTTTATATGCGGCCTCAAATCGAGATGTATAAAGAGGAAGATTTGCTGAAAAGGCTGATCGTGTGGGGGTGTTCACTTCAAGCCCCAGGACCATAATCGTTGAAAGGCAATAATTGGTATTATTTGTCGTCATATCCACCCGACAGGCCCATAAATTGTCGGGGGCGTCCTGGGCACAAATAAAGTCAAAAGGTGCGTAGGACGCACCCTACATCAAAACTATTTCTCGTTACTTCGTTTAGATCGATATCGTTCCCACACGGAGCACTCATCGAGCCGTCCAAGATAAGAGCCCTCCTCGCCTTCAAAACCGTGCATGAGAGTTTCCAGCTCACACGGCTCCTCCGATGAATGCTACATCCACGCATCCAGAGGGTATATGCCCCCATAGATTCCACTTTTGTTTTCATTTGGATTAGCTTTCATTGGCTCTAAGTCCACTCTCAAGCAAGCGTAGGGTGCGTCCTACGCACCGCATTTTAGGCTTGTTCCCTCCTAAAGGTCCCTCCTAAAGGTCCCTCCTAACGTCGGAGGAGGAGGAGGAGGAGGAGGACAGGCTTAATGGCATTGACGGTGGATAGAGTCACAATATTTCCACAATATCATTAAGGGTGTTATAAGCATCTGTGGGATTAGGGGTTGCAGACGGCGGTTTCTTTGGGTTTTTACCATGCGCCACCCAATCTCTATACGCCAAGACTTGTTTGGCATGTCCAATTAAATCCGCCTTGTTTTTAAACAAACTGTCTTTGAGAAAATCTTCAGCATCTGTGATGGTTTGTGTCTCAAGGCGGGTACGATTATGTTACCTTTGCCTTGCTTTCGGCTCCTTGGTTTTGAGGGCTCTGTTAGCAATTTTATAGCACTCTTGAGCCGTGTCATAAGCCAACAGATGCAATGGATTATAATTCATAATCGCTCACCCATGTCATCACTTGCAATAATGACGTTTTCTCATTGAGAAAATGGGCTTCAACATTGATGCGTGCTTCTACCCAATACCAGCCATCCACATCAATTTTTAAGAAAGTTTGGGGATCGCTTTCCAGCATGTATAAAACATATCCTCTATCCACCCCGCCGTCAACATCAATTGAGCCTTCTGCCAGCAAAGCCGATGCTCCAGTGGGTCTAAAATCCGCTAACACTTTTCCTTCAGGTGTTTCCGAGCAAAAACCTACGAGGTTTTGGCAACCTCGTAGGTTTGTCTTAGATCCCTCCTTAAGGTTTCTCCTTGCGTCGAAAGGACAGGCTTAATGGCATTGACGCTTTGCTGCGGAATGCCTTTTAGGACGCGGAGCGTCCTGCAAGAACGATCTCGCACTATTCGCGGAGCGTCCAGGCAGGCATTCCCACGCTCTGCGTGGGAACGAGAAATAAAAATTGGCGGCTCGTATCGGTTTTGATTTATCCCTGCACATATTGGCTGTCGTTAAGGGTTTTGACTTATCCCTGCTTACCTACGTGAGTTGTAGTTAAGGTTTTTGATTTATCCCTGCTAATAAATAATCCCTGTCGTTAAAGTTAAAAACAAAAAAGATTAACTACAGGGATTGCATTTAAAAAGGGATAAGTCAAAATCTTCGGTTCGCAGAATAAAAATTGGCGGCGAGTATCGGTTTTGACTTATCCCTGCTAATATTTAAACCTCCTCAACAACCGCCGCCACTTCTCCCACAAACACGATCACCCAACTTTTTAAATTTTCCAATTGCCTGACTTCTTCAAATTGGAGATAGCCTTTGACTTGTTTTTTTGCGGCTTCCTGCGTTGATTTCAATTTACCACTATCACTTTTTTTCAGATATTTCAATTCAAACAAAAACTGATAGTTTGGCGCAAAGGGTGGACGGTAAAGAAACATAACATCAGGATATTTTTGCTCAATTTCGGGTTCGCTTTTAATAAAATATAAATTAGACAAACTGGCAAATCCGACAAATAACGCCTTAACATACTTTTCATCAAACGATATAAAATCACGATTGGATAAAGTTTGCAACGCCTTTTCAATTAAACCAACAAAGGGCTTCACTTCATTATTTTGCGCTAAAATTTCCAACTTATCGCGGACTTCTTCAACCTCAAAATCCAATTGATTGCGCTCATTCAGCGAATCCATGAAAAATTCTAAATACAATCCCTTAATCACATAATTCGGAAAACCAAAGCTAAAGCGAGACAATCCAGCCTCTTTTATCGTCACCAAGCCCAAATAAAATAATAGGCTGATGAAGTCATCTTTGCTAAAGGGTTTTTCAAAACTAAATTGTTCCGTCAATAAACCATTGAGCATACCCGTTTCAATTAATTCTTCAAGGATGACATAATTTCGTTCGATTTCTCCTAATCTGAACAAACGACGCACTTTTCCATAATCACTGGCGATATTGGTGTCAATAAGCTTATCAGGATATTCATTTTCATAAGCATATTCTTTCAGAAAATAAAGCACCATATTAGGATTATATAATCGGGTTTGTGCTTTTTTTGAAAACAGATAACCGTCATACCATTTTTTCAGATTTTTTAAGACATTCCTTGTGTCACCATGATTAAGAGTGACTTTTTTTAAAAGCGTTTTAACCGTATCGAAGGTAAAACCCATCATCTGATGAAAATATTTATGGGTGGATAAATTGGTAGAGATATTAAATCCACTGGTTAAACTATCTAAGGTGATAGGTGTCACGCCAGTCACAAACAAACGATCAACAATACCTGTGGCAGTGCCTTCTTTGATCGCTTCATAAAATTTACGAACAAATCCGTTACGACTGACAAATTCAGAAAAATGATCAAAGTTGAAAGCCAAAATCTCGTTGGCAAAATGATCGTATTCGTCGATCAAAATGTAGATATTCTTGGTGTTATATAATTCAAATAACTTCACCAACATACTCTCAGGCGAGCCTTGAGTCAGTATCTGAGTTTTTTTTTCTTTTGAAAAAGTGGTGTAGGTTTCTAAAAATCTATACACCCCTTGATGCACATTCCTGAGAAAGCCTTTAAAAGTACTTTCCTTGGTAGCCGTATCAATCCGACTAAATTCTAGGTACAAAATGGCATAAGTGTTGGCTTTCGGCGTAGGGTTTTTGCCAATATAATATTGACCAAATAGTTGTGAAAATTTGTCAGCAAATTCTAAGCCATAATAATGCCAGAGCATGGAAATAAACAAGCTTTTGCCAAATCGACGGGGGCGTAAAAAAAAGATGTAAGGCTCACTGGCTTGTTCCAGCTTTTCGATGTAGGATGTACGATCAACATAATAGTAATTTTCTGTCACCAGTTTTTCAAAGTTGCTGATACTGTAGGATAATCTTATTGACATGTTTTTTTTATTACCTGAGTTTTCACTGATTTTGTAATGATAACATAATTTTGTCCCGTAGGGATCTTACGGATTACACGGAGTACGCGGATTTAAAGCAAGCGTAGGGTGCGTCCTACGCACCTTATGTCATGTGGAAAGGAGATTGGTGCGTGGGACGCACCCTACAGTTGCTGTCGTTAAAGTTAAAAACAAAAGGCTCACCAAAATCACAGTTCAAATAAAACATTAACTACACGGATTGTATTTAAAAAAGGATAAGTCAAAATCTTCTGTTCGCAGAATAAAAATTGGCGGCGAGTATCGGTTTTGATTTAGGAATGTGCATGAAATAACGTCTGAAAGTCAAAACAAAAGTCAAAACAAGACCTGCCAGGTTAAAAGCAAACCTGGCAGGTCAAAAGCGTTGCCAGGTCTTGTTTTGAAGTTGACTAAATTATTTTATGCACGTTCCTTATCCCTGCACGTATTGCCTGTCGTTAAGGGTTTTGACTTATCCTCACGATAATGCAATCCGTGTAGTTAAGGTTTTTGACTTATCCCTGCTAAAAAAAAATCCCTGTAGTTAAGGTTTTTGACTTATCCTTTTTTAAATGCAATCCGTGTAGTTAACGGAGTCCAAAATAAATCTTATCTTGGACTCCTTTAAACCTTCTTAGTCCACAAAGTTTTCCACAATCTATGCGTACATTCCCATCCCCACCGTAACCAGCCCAGCAGGGCAAACGATAGCCATAAAGCCCACAATAACATCGCTATACGATAAATCCACATCGACCAAGAATAGACCCATACTTGTGGTAGGATGCCCGCCGTGCTCACTTCATACCAGCGCAAATAGTCAGAATCTGAGCCATTGCCGGCAATGTGCATATTGGGATGGCCAACGACAAATTCCCTTTCCTTTTTCGGGGGATTGGTTATATTGAGGAGGACAAGTATCTTGTGATACCCATTGTACCCAAGGTAGTAAAGGTGGTGGAATGGTGTCGGCTCGCGGGGCGGCACGATGGCAAGCCATCAAAATGAGGAGTCGAATTTGGTGTTTTTTTGTCATATGTTATGCCCGTCCATAAGTCTAAAAATCCTATTTCTTTAAGAAATCGGATTTCTTTAATCATTAGAGTTGTCCCTTCTTTAGATATTTCTCAATACTCTGTTTGGTTTGTCAGTGTATTCAGTGAAGGAGGCACATTGTCCAGTGTCATCTAATGCTCTTAAAAACTTGACATAATCTGGATTGCTTGAAAGTACTGTATTCCAATCATTTTGAGTGCCTCCCCCCTTCGTTTCTCTATAGCGGTGTTTTCTAGCCGTTTTTTTATCGGTTTTTGGGCAACAAAGATAATCCAGATATTTTTTTGGGTGTTTGTCTCTATTTTCTAATGTCTTCGCCCAATTTGAAGTCCCAGTGAGATAATCCACACCTTGATGTATATGTTCAATAACTTGAAAATCCTCAACATCCATATTCTTGCCTGAAACCGTTGATTTCAAAATGGCACCGGCGGCATGAGAGGCAGCAGGATTACCGTGCTCCATTTTATCTCCAAAAAAGTAGGCTTCTATCATCGGTCCCCTGTATACCAAATTGTTTACCATATAAATCACCCAAAGAAAAATGTTTGAGCCATTCTGGATCTTCTAGGGTATCTAAACGGCTGAGTTGTTTTTCTCCGTCCATCACATAAACACGATGCGCTTCTTCCTTAAATTCATTGAGGATAAACCCTGAGTGGGTTGTCAACAAAATGGTTAAATGACGTTCTTGGGCACGTTCTCTTAATGCCTCAATCAGCATTTTTATCCCGTAAGGATGTAGCCCGTTTTCTGGCTCATCAATGGCTACAATTCCATTATCAGGCACTGAACAAACCGCCATCAGGTGTAATAATGCACATAAAAAACCATTTTTTGACGTTTTCCACTCTTTTAACACCGCAAAAGCATTTAATCCATAAGGTTCGAGTTCTGTACCACTATTAGTCGGTGAGCCTGAACGTCGCAGTTCCATTAATTGATAATCATGGTAATGTCGATATTTTTTGAGTTGTTGAATCAATCTATCAAATTGTCCATGATATTTATCACTTTGATAAATACGTCTTAGGGCGACTGTGGCTTCATCAGTCACATATTCCGCATATTCAAATCGAGAAACACTGGGTTGGGTTTTGAACAAAAAACGATCATTTTGCTTGAGCCTTTCAGGAAGGGGATAAATAGCATCACTCCCATTGATACTGGGACTGATTTCCCATCTCAAATTATCAATTTCAATCGCAAGCAATGTGGGCGCGTCTTTGAGCTTAAAATTTTGAAAACCCTTTGCGCCACCTTCAAGATTGAGTGCCAAACCAAAGCCTTTTTTGAAGGTATTAGAAAGTAGGGTGATAGATTTAAGCAATGTGGTTTTACCGGCTCCGTTGGGTCCCACAATGAGACAAACGCCATTTGGA
The DNA here is from genome assembly GCA_000785145.2 of Candidatus Thiomargarita nelsonii. Classification (GTDB taxonomy): domain Bacteria; phylum Pseudomonadota; class Gammaproteobacteria; order Beggiatoales; family Beggiatoaceae; genus Thiomargarita; species Thiomargarita nelsonii_B. Next base: position 5,987 of record JSZA02000124.1, on the reverse strand, counting down.
TTCAGTTCAACGGCTTCAATACCGCGATAGTTTTTGATTTCCAAACGAAACCCAGTCGGTTTGTTCACTTCCACCGATGACATGGACATGCCAATTGACATTGTTACTTCGCCTAGAGATTGGTATGGCTCGTAACCTTTTGACTTTAAAAATTTGATTAAACGGTCAACTTTATCTTCATTTAACTTTTTAAGTGTTCCTCGGAGGCTCAAAGTTTTTTGAATATCATCTGGCAACTTTTGTCTGGCAAATTTTTTTTCTAGCCAGTTCACCTGACGTTGATGGGAATAACCTATATTATAATCATCATATTCTGGATTAAAAAGATAGGCGGAGATCACTTTACCAATGGCCAATTCTGAGCCATCCTCTTTTTTTGGCACAACTAAGACGAGATCACCGATTGAAATCTCATCTTTAAATTGGACAATGGTGTTCACCGATGCGGTTTTCACTTCGGAGTATTTGTCTAAAATTCGTTGTTGGACTGATTGCTTGTCACAAGCCGTTAAATCACCAATGCCGGGCCATCCAATGGCAATGATATTGTCTTCAAAAAAATTGGGCATTCTATTTATATTATGTGGGTATGGTCTAATGAGCCAACAATTCATTATTTTTTTTTCTCCATTTGTAATCAATAATAAAAAAAACGATGAAGCAAGCGTAGGGTGCGTCCTACGCACCTTATGTCAGGTTCCAAGGAGATTGGTGCGTGGGACGCACCCTACACTTGCTGTCGTTAAAGTTAAAAACAAAAGGCTCACCAAAATCACAGTTCAAACAAAACCTTAACTACACGGATTGCATTATCGATCGGATAAGTCAAAACCATAAATAACGACAGCCAATAGATTTAAAAAAGGATAAATCAAAATCTTCGGTTCGCAGAATAAAAATTGGCGGCTCGTATCGGTTTTGATTTATCCCTGCTAATAACGTATTGCCTGTCGTTAAGGGTTTTGACTTATCCGATCGATAATGCAATCCGTGTAGTTAACGATTTTGACTTATCCCTGCGAAACCAGAAATCGACAGAGCCCACACATATCCCCCCTAAACAAAAAATCGATCATGGGGTTTTATCCACATAATAATTGTTATCTTGCTGGATGTCTTTGTAGCTTGATAAGCCATAAGGTATCGGTTGCATTTTTTTTTGATCCTCCTATTGGAGTCCAAAGCTTTAGCTTTGGACTTAGGAGTCCAAGATTTATCTTGGACGCCTAGAAAAAATTGACTATTCTGGTTTTTCTAGCTTTTTGAGCAGGTTAATTATATCTCTAAAGTCACTGTTCTGTTGTTTTAACATAGCAATTTCTTGTTTTAAATAATCAATTTCTTTTTCTCGCTGTTCAATCATTAAATGTGCTTTTTCTAATTCATGTTTATATTCTGTCGGCTCAGTTGAAGAAGAATTAACATGCCAATTATCACATGTTTGACATTGAGTAACGCCTGTTTGCTCACCTGTAAAAAATATATTTTTTTCATCTAATCCAAGTAATTTAGACAAATCGATTTCCATGACATCAGCAATTTGTTGAAGCCTCGAAAAATGAACATCGGTTTTTCCTTGCTCTATTTTGGCGTATGCTTGAGGGGAAATGCCCAATTTATTAGCCATCTCCTCTTGTGTCCAAGATTTTGATGAGCGAATAAGTTTAAGTATTTTAAGTTTTTCATATATTTCCATAATAATATTAACTATTGGTTGATTAATTATAACTCAGAGTTGCTGGTGACTTCAGTCTGATTTTATTAAAATTACGCCCCCCAAAGCTAAAGCTTTGGACTCCAAAAAAACCGTCAAATTTTTTGTTGGCTATTATACAACATTGAGCGGTTTTTTATTTGAAAAAAATAGTATTGTTCCAAAATAAATTTTGGACTCATAAATATTATGAAAATATTATATATTTAAAACAGACTATTAGCCTATTTTATAAACTTGTACGAGTGACAGGAGGAAGATATGCATATTTTAATGACCATAGTTGCGATTGTGGGAGTATTTTTTGCTGGCGGTTCATACTATGCCGATCATCAAAGTTTAGCATTGGAAAAACAATTAGCTAAGCAAATGAAAATCGAGGTTAGTGCAGAAAATGTCGAGAAATTTATGGATGAGACTAATTCGAAGATTTCAAATTTGAAATCAAGAATTTCACGCGAAGAGACTAAATTAAAGAAATTCTCAGAATCAAGGGCTTTTTATAATCTCTTTGAGACTGAAGAAATGAAAATCAAGAAGGCAGAAATAAAGGCTTTAAATCTTTTATTGTCTCGACAACAGGAGATTTATTCCTTATTACAACAATATCAGGAGGGTGGTTCTTTTACAAAAACTGTCACAACAATAGCGGGAACATTTGTAGCAGTGGTTGTTGTAGGAGCGTCACTACTTGGTGGATAATAGTCTATGGAAGGATATCTTGTTTTTCTAAAAGATGTAGTTCTGAATTATGGTTATCTCATCGTTTTCATTTTTGTTTTATTAGAAAATGTATTTATTATCGGTTTTTTGGTACCTGGCACCATCGTGTTACTTGTAGCTAGTTTCTATACACAAATAGGTTACTTCAATAGTATATTGCTTGTATTTATCGCCTATCTAGCTACTTTTTTCGGTGACAACATTAGTTTTTTTATTGGTAGATACGCTTCGTCAAAAATAAATTTTATCGATAGAATTTTATCTAAATATCCACAACAGGATATTATTATCAATAAGGAATGGTTTTTTATTATTTTCAATTTTTCACCTTATAGTCGAGTTATGTTGCCATTGTTTTTAGGAGCATCCAAATATCCTTTGAAAAAATGGTTTATATATAGTTTAATATCTTCCTTTTTATTTGCTTTTGGTTTCTTTATTATTGGGTATGGGGTTGCTTCTATAGCTTTGTCCCTTAATGAGGCTTTAAATTCTGCGAGCACTCTTCAGTTTTTTTGTACGATTATTTTGGCTGGATGGTTATCCATAATACTATTTTCAATAAAACGAAATAAAAAACTTTGAACTACCAAAAAACTTTTTTGCTGGTAGCGTGTCTATTTTTTTTGCAAATAGAGCTGAGTGACAGGGTTACTTCTATTTGGACGAAAATGAGAGCTTTTAAAACAATAACTTAGCTATAAATAGAAGTGGAAGTGAAAAAAAATTTTCATATAGTGGCAGACGCTTTGCGCGCCCGTCGTATGGGGGGAGGTGGGACAGTACCTTAACCGCTTATACAAGCTCTCAGGGGCTGGTTGGCAACACTGCTTCAATGGGTAGACAAGCACGAGTATAGGGTTTTAACCTTACGTTTGGAGAATAAAATGGCTAAATTTACTGTTCAAATAAGTTATGTTACAAAAAATGGAGGACGTACTACTACAAACGAATTGATTGAAGCATTAGATAAATCAGATGCTAAGGAAAAAGCTGTTGCAGTAGCTGCCCAATATAATCAAGGAAGAGTCGTAAGTATTGGGCAAAGATAAAATCTTGGAGCTTTTTCAGATAATATCCGGTAGTTTCTACAAACCAATAGAGGTATTAAAAATCAAATAATTGAGTTCGACTATCAAGTTTTTTTTGTTTGACACAGTGACTGGGCGCATTCCCATTTTCCAGGTAAATATATTTAGTTTGGGCGTCCAAGATAAATCTTGGACTCCGACAATCGACCCGGAAAATGGAAATGCGCCCTCCTAAATGATTTGTAAATCAGACCGAGCGAGGTTTTGGAAACCTCCTCAGTCTTGGCATCCACAAATCATTTAGGATGACTATAGCTGCGATAAGTGTAACTTTTATATGGCATGGAAGCGAAACCACTCAAAATGCTAAGACTACGTGTTGTATGATTGCGTAACACAATCATCGAGACGTTCAAAAAAACTCAAGCGACGGCTTTTTGCATGGGGAAACGTTGGCACTTATATCAGCCATGTGGTCATTAGGCCGAATAGGACGGTAAAGAGATGTTATCAATTTAGCCCCTTCAATTAACATCCCTAGTAAAATCACTTCAACCCCTTAGTTCGCACCCGCCCATAAAAATCCTCCATCACCTCAACAAATGAAGTATCACTTTTCCAAAACGGTGGAAAATCCCCCGCTTTCTTGATCAAAATCGCTGGAATAGTGGCAGATGAAGCCGTTGTCATATTAGGTGGTTGAGTACCATTCCAAAAAGTTCTTAAATCTAAAGACTTAGGTAAAGATACCGTTTGGGGTTTAGTATAATAAGAACTCGCCACTACTATTGCCGCCTCTGTGTCATCATTGATTGCCGAAGACAATACCTTCCCCAATGGAGATTTGGCCAATTCTCGTTGTAATTTGTCCCGAGATAATCCCCGCAATTCAAATAATAACAATGGATCATCGTCTAATTGGGACGCGACCAAATAATACACCCCAGCAATATGTTTGCAAAAATTGGCATAATCTGGGCAAGAGCAAGCAAGCGTAGGGTGCGTCCTACGCACCTTATGTCATGTTCCAAGGAGATTGGTGCGTGGGACGCACCCTACATTAACTCACCGCCTTCTTAGTCCACAAAGTTTTCCACAATCTATGCGTACTAAAACATGCCCATCCCCAGCGTAACCAGCCCAGCAGGGCAAACGATAGCCATAAAGCCCACAATAACATCGCTATACGATAAATCCACATTGACCAAGAATAGACCCAGACTTGCGGTAAGATGCCCGTCGTGCGATCTTCATACCAGCGCAAATAGTCAGAATCTGAGCCATTGCCCGCAATGTGCATATTGGGATGGCCTAGCAATCCTAGTTGAATGGCGAATAGTAGGCTACTTAAGGCGATTATCGTTAAAAGCCCTAAGCCGATTTGTGTCGCGTCAAATTTTAGGGCGGATATGTCATGGGACATTCGCGCTCGCCAGCCTAATGCCATAAACCACGCTACGACGCACAGCATTAATGGGACAGGCACTTGACTGAGTACTACGCCTAACAGTAGCCAGTGATGGGTTTTTAAGGGTGTCAATGAAATTTGGCCTAAGCCCACCGAGGCTAAGATTATGACAATTAAAATACCCCAAATCATCACCGCTGGTCCAATGGCTTTGCCGCCCGTAAATAATATCCAGCGTTCTTTTGGCATTCTCACTTCAATATGCGTATTGACACTGTCTATGCCCAGTTCAACGCGCGGCGTATAAAAATGCTGGCGCATACCCTTTGTTTGTTGAAATCGCAATTCAATTTGTTGTTCACCAGGCATGATGGGCAATGTGACAAATTGGCCTTCTTGGCGTATCGGTTTCGATCTGCCGTTGATTTTGACTGATTGCAATTGGGCATTTTCGGGTAGTTTTATCTTATGTTGTAGGCCTCGACTACTGCGTAGCGTTAATAATAATTGGTTATCGGTGGAGCGTTGCCCTGGACTCACTATTAATTGGCTACGATCTATAGTCAAAACTTGTCCCGTCACGCCCTTTGGGCGGCTGAGGTGTAAGGTCAGCGTTTCGCCTGGCCAAGGTTGCCATTGGGGGAGCCAACGTCCTTTTGCCTGATGATGCACAACCGGTATCCCTTCAATCTCAACATGCCAAATCGCACTCGCATCTAATCGCCAAACTTCGCTGCGTACTATGTTATCTGGTGCCGTCAAGGTGATTGTGTTTTGTTTCTCAAACACTGAGTTCCAACCCGTTTCTGATTTTTGGGGTGACAGGTTTATCAAGGCTTTTCCGTCTTTTACTCGGACATTTTCACTGGTGACAGATTCTCCTTTGAGCAGGGGAATTTCTAAGACTATCGCCGAACCCTTTGGCGTTTTGCGTATGACGCGGGTTTCAATTTGCCATTCTAATCCCAATAACAAGGTGCGTTCAATTTGTACAAACGGTGGCAAATTGCCCATTTCTAATTCCGCCAGACTTTCTCCTTGTTCGCGGGTAAATTGCAATTGTTCATCAGCGATGCCATTTTTATGTATGCCTTCTACACGCCATCCCGTG
>JSZA02000118.1 GCA_000785145.2 Candidatus Thiomargarita nelsonii | reverse complement strand
GGAAGTCTCGTCCAAAATCAATTTTGGACTCCTGAGCCTTAGGAGTCCAAGATTTATCTTGGAAGTCTCGTCCAAAATCAATTTTGGACTCCTGAGCCTTAGGAGTCCAAGATTTATCTTGGAAGTCTCGTCCAAAATCAATTTTGGACTCCTGAGCCTTAGGAGTCCAAGATTTATCTTGGAAGTCTCGTCCAAAATCAATTTTGGACTCCTGAGCCTTAGGAGTCCAAGATTTATCTTGGGCGCCTTGTCCAAAATAAACTTGTGTATAACGATGAGCGCTTCGCTAAGGGAACGAGGAGTTGGACTTATGTTTGAATCATTTCCAGCGCGGTTTGCACAGCATAAAATAAACTCTCACTCGAAGCCTCTCCTGTCCCTGCTAATTCTAACGCTGTTCCATGATCGACCGAAGTCCGTATGATAGGCAAACCCAAAGTGACATTCACTGCCTTTCCAAAAGCCTGCTGTTTGAGTACAGGTAAACCCTGATCATGGTACATCGCCAATATCACATCAGACAATGAGTCAGCTCTAAAAGCCGTATCGGCAGAAATGGGTCCAATTAAGTGCATACCTTCAGCACGGAGCTTGTTAAGCGTGGGAATCATGATCAAGATTTCTTCTTCGCCTAAATGTCCCCCTTCGCCTGCGTGAGGATTTAATCCACAAACTGAAATACGTGGCACTTTTAAACCAAATTTATTTTGTAAATCCAAGTGTAAAGTGCGTATGACCGTTTCTAAACGCTCTGGCGTTATCGCAGCACTCACTTGTGACAATGGCAAATGTGTCGTCACCAAAGCAACGCGCAAGTCCGAACTTGCTAACATCATAACGACTTGTTTTGTGCCCGTTTGCGCCGCTAAAAATTCCGTATGTCCACTAAAAGGGATACCAGCATCATTGATAACTCCTTTGTGTACAGGTGCAGTGACTAATGCATCAAAACGTTTTTCTATACAAGCTTGACAGGCTTGCCGCAGCGTTTCTAACACATAACCTGCATTGGCAGGGTTTAATACGCCACACTTCACGGGCTGTGACAATGGAACCGGTATCACATCCAAATGACCGGGTTGATGTAATGTCCCATGTTCTGCCTGATGCAATTGAATAGATAAGCCTAACTGTGCCGCCCTTTGTGTTAATAACTCAGGATCAGCAAAAGCAACAAGGTGGGCTGGTATGGCTTGTTGTGCTAACTGTAAAATAATATCTGGTCCAATGCCTGCAGGCTCACCGGGGGTGAGGGCAAGACGAGCTATGTGTTCGTTTTTCATAAGGCTTTTTATCTATCTACAAGTCGATATTCGACATAAGCTTCCTCACGCAATCGTCGCTGCCAAGATTGTAATTCAGCCTCAAATTTACGTTTGCGAATTTGTTGATCCGCTTTGACACGTCTAGCTTTTTTCGTATTATCATGCTCTCTGCGTGCCAACACTTGCACAATATGCCAACCATAACGCGATTGAAATGGCTCACTCACTTGGCTTTCAGATAAACTATCCATCACTTCTTCAAATTCATGCACCAAATCACCTGGATTGATCCAATCAAGTGATCCACCTTTGGCAGCAGACAGGGTATCTTGAGAATAAGCTTGCGCTAATTTAGCAAAATCATCGCCTTGTTCAATGCGATATTTTAGCTCCTCTAAACGCTTTTGAGCCTCACTATCTGACACAAGCGCATTGGTTTTAATCAAAATATGCCGCGCTTGAGTTTGAGTGATAATGCTTTTTTCGCTATCACGCTTATCAACCAATTTGATAATATGAAATCCACTCGGATTACGGAGGAGCCCCTGTATCTCACCCACCGCCATTTTATTGATAACCTTGTTAAATAAAGTCGGTAATTCTCCCGCTTTTTTCCATCCTAAATCTCCAGCACTTTCAGTAACCTGGCGAGCATCTGAGACAGATATCGCCATTTCCTGAAAATCGGCACCCGCTTTGAGTTTTGCCAACACTTTCTGGGCTTTTTGCTCTTTGGCTTTAATTTCTTCTGGCGAGGCGGCTTCTGGGGTTGCGATTAAAATGTGCCAGATATGATATTCACTACTCGCGGTGCCTTGTTGTATTTGATTCGCTAAAAAATTATCAATTTCGCGATCAGTCACAGTAATGCGCTTCACGACTTGTCGCTTTTGTAAAGCCCTCATAATCATCTGTTTACGGAGACTTTCCCGAAATTCGACAAAGCTCTGCCCCGCTCTTTCGACATGATCACGGAAACTGGGTAAATCCATCTGATTTTGCGCGGCAATGTCGCGTAATTGCTCATTTAAACGACTATCTTCTATTTGAATGCCGCTGCGTTTTGCCACTTGCAATTGCAAAGCGCTTATAATCAGTTCTTCTAAAACTTGTTTTTCCAACTGAGCGCGTGGTGGCAGACGACGGTGTTTTTGTCGCCACTTATCCAGTACAAGCTGAACTTTTTCTTGCAAAGTTGAGTTGACAATCACATCGTCATTGACGATGGCAACAATGTAATCCAATACTTGTATTTCAGCGACTGCTGGTGCCGTCGCTATCAATAAACAACAAATTGTGATGATACGGTTAATTTTTTTCATTTAGTTTGTAACCCGTATAGGAGTCCAAGATTTATCTTGGACGCCAAAAATTAAAAATGATCATGATACCCAGGAATACTTTCTTCTAAAAACGCATCCGCTTTTTTGCCAACTCCACCCAAACCTTTTAGCTGAAATTGCAAAAACAAACCATTCAAATAACTCTCACCTTCAATATCATTCAAATAACGTCGTCCGATCCAACGCACTGCCCAACAACAACTCTTGTATTCCAACCCCGCAAAAGCTTCTAAAGTCTTTTTCGATGGGAGAGACAAATTCCAACGCCCTAAAAGATTCCAACGGCGGCTCAAAGTCCAATGAAAAGACAGATCAGTTTGTTCTAATGAATCATCACGCAAACGGTAAGACAGATTCAATATCCGTTCTGAATCAAGCTGATAACGCATACGCACGACGCTCAGTTCGGTATTTTTAATATCAGGATCCCATCGGACACTCGATGAGCCGTACCAATTTTTGGCAAACTGTGCGGATAATTCCATAACAATGGTAGAATAATTATCCGTTTCCACCGGATCATCTGGCAAAGTCACTTCCCTATCTCGAAAATAATAAATTTGTCCCAGGCTGGCTCGCAGACGTTCTACCCCTTTATGCAAAAAACGTGAACTCAAACCTAAAGTGACTTGATGCCCATCATCAATCCGATCCACGCCATTGAAGTTATCTTCACGAAATAACTGAAAATATGAAAAGTCATATCGTGCCGTGTCAAAAATGGGAATATCGCTTTGATCTTCAAACGGAGTATAACGGTAAAATAAACGAGGTTCTAAAGTTTGGACAAACTCGGTATCGAATAATTTCACTTCACGCTCCAAAAATAAGCCACTATCCATACTGAAGCGAAATAAAAAGCGCTTATGTATCGTACTTTCATCGTTTGCCACATTATCTAAATTATAATGGGTATAAAGTAGTGACAACTTTGGCACCATAAAAGTGCCCCATGTACGCCAAGGATAACTCAAGAGAGATTGAATATCTATGCGATTGCCTATTGGAGCAGACGCAATATCGCGGTCAAAGCGCACAAATTCAGCCTGTGCCCCTATATTAAAATTGCGATTTTGTTGGGGCAAAGTTGTTTTGAAAAGCAATTGTGGTATGCGCTGATAGGGACGTGTTGTTGTTAAGTCCAAGGTTTGAAACGTTTGCAAACGCCCTAATCCCATCCAACCATTACCATAATAATATAAATCCCCACGCCGTTCCAAATGCGTAATACTCGCCATGCTGAGATTGTTGCCTAATTCTTCAAAATAGCGTTCATCAGAGGCGTAATTGAAGTCAATATCACTCATCCATCGCGCTGTGAGATAACCTTTATGCCTAAAACTTAATGATGTCCGCCTCTCTCCTTTAGAACTGTCATGAGGCAAAAATTCAAGATCTAAGTTGCCCTGATTTAGCTGAGTCAAATAGCGAAATTCTGTTTTCAATAATAAACCGCGTCGTGAGATGAAACGGGGCGTGAGGGTCATATCATAATGAGGGGCAAGATTTAAATAATAAGGGATACTGAATTCAGTACCCGCCTGATTTGAGCCGCCGAAACTGGGTGCCAAAAAACCCGATTGGCGTTTATTTCCAAGCGGAAAGGATAAATATGGAAAATAGAAAACGGGTATATTCAAAAGGCGTATGAACACATTATGGGCAGTGCCCCTTGATTTACCCATATCCAGCGTGAGATCGTTAGCATCCAAACGCCAGACTTCTTTATCGGGCGCACAAGTGGTATAACTCCCTTGCTCAAAATGAAAGATGTCTTTAGATTCCTTAATGATTTTTTCAGCCTGTCCCCGTGCCCGTCGCCCTAATAACCAATAGTTAGCCTCTTTCATTTCACCTCGATTCCCAGGGCGCAATTGCATTTGCTTGCCACTGATAACAAATTCATTATCCCAGAAAATAAAATCCTTATCAGCCTTAACGACATCTTTATTACGGTCATAGACGACGATACGTGTACTCAATATCTGATCTGCCCGTTGGAGCAAGACATCGCCGCTAAAGGTAGAGGTGCCCAATTTCTCCTTAACAAGCCCTTTATCGGCAAATAAACGGACAGAGTCACCGTCTGGCGGCGGCAAGTCTGGACGTGGTGGTGCAATTTTAGCAAAAGGTTTGCACAAGGCAAACTCCTGTTCTGCGTAAGTGGCAATGGTATTGCATAAAAAAAATAGTAGTATAATTGTTTGATAAAGTCGCACAATAGTCGTTTGTTTAAAAAGTTGAAAAGAAAAAAATATCCCTAACATTTCTCGTTCCCACGCGGCGCAAAAATGCCATTAAGTTAAGCATAAATACGTTTTTTTTGTAACAAAAAATCCTTAACTTAATGGCATTGACGCGAGGCAAAGGAATGCCTGCCTCGACGCTCCGCGTCGAATTAAGTTGCACATCGTGTAAAATAGTTATTTTTAAATGACCAAAGGAAATCTGAATATGTTTACACCTTTATTTGAGTCTCAACTACACAGTTTACCACTGCTCCGACGGGGAAAAGTCCGCGACATTTACGCGCTTGATGAGCAACACTTGTTGATTGTTGCAACAGATCGATTGTCCGCGTTTGACGTGGTACTACCCACCCCGATTCCCGATAAAGGCGCAATACTCACAGCACTGTCAAATTTCTGGTTTGATTTTACCGCATCCATAATACCTAATCATATTACTAACATGAGTTTGGTAGATATTTTACCTGATAACGCCGAATATGAGCAAATTCAAGGGCAGGCTGTCATTGTCAAAAAATTCAGAGCCTTACCGATTGAGGCGATTGTTCGCGGTTATTTAGCTGGCTCGGGCTGGAAAGATTACAAAAAGACGGGTGCCATTTGTGGTATTAGTTTACCAGCAGATTTACAACTTGCCGAAAAATTGCCCACACCTATTTACACTCCCTCTAGCAAAGCGTCTCGTGGTCAACACGATGAAAACATTTATTTTACAGACACTTGTGCCTTAATTGGTGAGCGTTTAGCTAAACAAGTGCGTGAAGTCAGTCTTGAAATTTATAATCGTGCTCGTGACTATGCGGCAGCGCGTGGCATAATTATTGCAGATACTAAATTTGAATTTGGCATAGATCAAAATGGACAATTGTTTTTGATTGATGAAGTTTTGACCCCAGATTCTTCACGTTTTTGGCCAATTGAACAGTATCAAATTGGAGTTAGCCCCCCCAGTTTTGATAAACAATTTGTGCGAGATTATTTGGAAACCCTTGACTGGAATAAAAAACCTCCGGCTCCGATCTTACCAGCAGAGATTGTTGATAAAACGGCAGCTAAATATAGAGAGGCGCAACAGTGCTTAATGATTTAAATATATTTTCAAAAAATAGGAGTCCAAGATTTATCTTGGACATCTTGAGGAGACGAATATGTCTTATCTAATTTTGAAACATTTAACAGGCAGCGAATTAGTTGAATGGGCAAACCATTTACCAGCAGATCAAACTTTTACGGTCTCTATTGTCCTAGAAAACGCAGTTTATCAGCCAACAACTAGAATCGTGAATGAAAACAAGAATAGCTATAGATACCTGCGTCAATGGGAGGGAAATTTTTTTGATCCAAGTTGAGTTTAGGAGTCCAAGATTTATCTTGGGCGTCCTACGCACCATCCTAAAACTGGCTAATTTTATTCTCAATTAGGAACGTGCATAAAACAATTAGGGCAACCACTAGGGTGTTGCCCCTACAAACCGTCGTATTTTGTAGGGGCAATCCTTTATGGTTGCCCTTATGTATAAGAGAGTGCGCTTCGCTAAGGGAACGATAACCTGCCTCAGGAGTGCAAGGCGCCCCTTGCTCTATTGAAAATGAAATCCCTTGCAATCCAACTTTAACCAATTAGCCGCCTCATAAGGTGAGCTTTGCGCCTTTGTCAACAAGCCACAAACCTGATAATCACCGGCGGGAATGGCGGGCAATGAAAAATTCAAAATCTCATAGCTTTGGGAGCCCGTCGGTTGAATGCCCGTTTTGTAGGCTTGTAGGACATTGTTCTCACTAAAAGTCGGCGGATAAACAATCGTTTGATAATCTCCATCTGGGAAAATCACGCCAACATACAAATCCACCGTCTTTCCACTTGACACCGTGACATCAAATTGCAGTTTGTCGCCAACTTGGTAAATTGTCTTATTGAGCTGGGCTTCTATATCAACATCTTTATTCTCGAAAAAAGATGTATAGCCATCATATGCCCCAATGAATGCATCCAAATCACCATCGCGATCAATATCAACAAAGGTGGGGATACTCTTAGAGCCCACATTCCTCAGATTGAAGGGGTTGATTTGGGGAGCGGCAAAATTTGGATTGGTAGAGGTACCCGTGTTCTCGAAAAAATGGGTATCGCCAATAGATGACCCAATGAATGCCTCAAAATCACCATCGCCGTCAATATCGACAAAGGTGGGGCTGCTGTCATCCCCCACATCCGTCAGATTGAATGGGTTGGTTTGGGGGGCGGCAAAGTTCGGATTTGTATTAGTACCCGTGTTCTCGAAGAAATAGGTATTGCCAGAAAATTCCCCAATGAATGCCTCAAAATCACCATCGCCGTCAATATCGACAAAGGTGGGGCTGCTGCTCGACCCAACATCCGCCAGATTGAAGGGCTTGGTTTGGGGGGTAGCAAACCTCGGACTGGTTAATGTACCCGTGTTCTCGATAAACTGGGTATCGCCATTAAATGCCCCAATAAAGCCATCAAAATCGCCATCGTCGTCAATATCGACAAAGGTGGGGCTGTTATTCCCCAGTTTGAATGGGTTGGCTTGGGGGGCGGCAAAGTTTGGAGTGGTATTGGTTCCTGTGTTTTCGAAGAAATAGGGATTGCCATTAGATGCTCCAATGAAGGCATCCAAATCGCCATCGTCGTCAATATCGACAAAGGTGGGGCTGCTCTTACTCCCAACATCCGCCAGATTGAAGGGGTTGGTTTGTGGGGCGGCAAAGTTTGGAGTGGTATTGGTTCCTGTGTTTTCGAAGAAATTGGTATTGCCATTATTTTCCCCAATGAAGGCATCCAAATCGCCATCATCGTCAATATCGACAAAGGTGGGGCTGCTGTTCTCCCCCACCTCTGCCAGATTGAATGGGTTGGTTTGGGGGGCGGCAAAGCTCGGATTGGTATTGGTTCCCGTGTTCTCGAAGAAATAGATATGCTCGTCGCCTTTGTGTTCCCCAATGAAGGCATCAAAATCACCATCGTTGTCAATATCGACAAAGGTGGGGCGGCTCCTCCATCCAACATCCGCCAGATTGAAGGGGTTGGTTTGGGGAGTGGCAAAATTCGGGCTGGTAGGGGTACCCGTGTTCTCGAAGTAATAGGTATTGCCTTCCCTTTCCCCAATGAAGGCATCAAAATCTCCATCGCCGTCAATATCGACAAAGGTGGGGCTGCTGTTCTCCCCAACATCCGCCAGATTGAAGGGGTTGGTTTGTGGGGCGGCAAAGCTCGGATTGGTATTGGTTCCCGTGTTCTCGAAAAAATTGGTATTGCCATTAGCTGCCCCAACAAAGGCATCCCAATCGCCATCAGCATCAATATCGACAAAGGTGGGCTTCTCTCCCGCTTCACCCTGCCAGAAGGAAAGGGGAGCGGTAAAATTGAAATTGGGGGCGGCTGCCACATTGGCAGAAGTCGCTGTCACGGCACCAGCTAGGAGTATTTTAGCTATTTCTTGTCCCAATTTGGTCCGCCGAAAAGGATAGGGCGTGTTCTGTTTCATTGTTATTTTCTCCGATGTTAAGAAGTCCAAGATAAATCTTGGACTCCATTATTAGTTAGTGATTGTGGATGAGCCATTCATTATTTTACGTGAATAGCGAAGCTCAACCAAGGATGTCACATACGGCGCCAGTCGGCGATTGACAAATTTCACCATTGGCTCATTCTCTATTGCAACTTGACAAATCAAACTAAGAATATCACTGCTGATTTGGCGTTTAATTGACGCAGCTAACAGCGGAATCGCTCGCCCCACACGTTGTAAGTCTGATCGTACAAATAGGCTACTGTATTGAATCACGTCAGGGGCCGATCTATGGGTAATCATCCAACCCACCACTTCTCCTCGATAGCGCAGCCCCAAACTATTGAGATATTCTATACGATCTTCCTCTTGAAATGGCGTTAACGCTGGCGGATAGCAAGGCGCACTTTGGATAGCGTTGCGTTCTGCCTGACTGAGTTCTGACCAAGGAAATATTTCAAAATCAGCCGGCAATTGACCTTTATTGAGCCAATCCGCTTTGGCTATTTGTTCTGTCGTCGTTTTGCACAATAACAGGCCCGTTTGAGGCGGTGTCCATCCCTGTTTATCAAGTATGTGCTCAATGGCAGCAAGACGCCGCCAGTCATTGCGAAAGTTGATATTCATCTGGCTACAATGAGCCACCGCCTGTTCCAACTTAGATAATAGTGTGCTACCAACGCCTTTGTGACGATGTGCCGGGCTGACAAACCATGATAACACTTTCACGGTGCCACCACTGAATTCTCCGAAAATAGCACCAATGGGTTGCTCCTGATATAAAGCCACAACGCCCACCAGCGGTTCTTGAATTTGCTTAGTTTGTACTAATTGACGTATCTTGGGAAAGGTCAAAGCTTCAAAGTCTTTGAGTATCGCTGCTACCGTCACCTTTAGACTGAGCCTATAAGATTTGTCTGTTGCTGGCGGCTGTGTCGGTAGATTTTCTGACAAGGTGTGGAAAACCAGCGCGTTTTCTTCCTCAAATGCAATCATACGGGATATATCATTGGATTTAAATCCCAACATCATGGGCTGACGCACCCCGGGCAAGATTTGTACATCATACAATTCGCTGACAATTCCTTCAAATTCTAGCCAATGGACGGTGTTGCCGGTTGCCAGTTCTATCACCATCACGCCGCAAATCGGTTTAGCGTCCAATTTCTTATCAAGTGCCAAGCCTGTGAATACGCGGTTATGCCGAGGCTTTGATAAGCCGACGATAGCAAATCCATTGTGAAAAGCCAATCCCCGTAGATACCCGGGACAAAATGCAATCGGTTCAAAATGACCCGTGTTTACGTAACCCAGTTCACCCGTCCCAGAGTTGAGTAGCCACAATTTGCCTTGATAAACACGCGGAGAGTGAGGCATAGATAGCCCAGTAGCAATCGTCTCATTTGAGGTGATGTCCAGCACACAGCCACCGTCTTCACGCCGTGCCCGCCAGCCGTTTGCTACATCTGATCGGCTCACGACGGTCACATAACGTGGTGCCCCGTCTCGCATTGCCAATCCATTGAGATGACAACGATCTTCTGGGGTGAGTTTTGAGATAAAGGGCGGTTTCCAAAACGGCGTAAAGCTGAATTTTTCGCTGATCGTTGCTAAACAACTGTATAGTGTGTTGGAAAACACTACTTTACCTTGTCTATCGATGGCTAGATCATGTATATCCAAGTCTCCGGTTGTATGGGCTACTCGCGGGACGTAGAGTTTGTCATAATCGTTGTAGGTTTTGTCTAACATGTTATCGAATTGCCATAGTTGATAGCGTGTCGCTAAAAACAGGCGTTCCGAGCTTGCATAAAATCCCATTGCTCGGTCAAATAGCCGCTCAAAGGTTGATAATCTGCCATCGGGCTTTATGCCTATCAGAAAAAGGCGATTGGTTTGATAGGTGCTGATGGCAAGGCTCAGTTTTTGTTCATGCAGCCAGGAGAGGAAATGGCGTGAACAGTTAAGGCTTAGTGGTGGGGACAAGTTTATTGCTCCAAAGTGTTTGATTATTTTTTCTTTGCAGGACGCGGAGCGTCCTTGCAGGCATTCCCACGCGGAGCAAAAATGCCATTAAATTAAGGGCAACCATAAAGGATTGCCCCTACATCATACCGTTGTAGGGGCAATCCCTTGTGGTTGCCCTTAATCCCTTGTGGTTGCCCTTATTTTTGCTCCGCGTGGGAACGAGAACATAAATTTTTCAACTTTCAAAGAAATCCTATTTTTTAAAAAAATAGGATTTCTAGTCGAGAGTTTCGGGAAATCCGCAGAGCGAGATAGGTGGACATCACAGTCTGGGCACCTCGTCAAACCGATGTCAATAGAGTGGCTCAACTTTTTGCCCAAGTAGTCGTTTTAATCAACCCCATTACAACTTATAGTCGGAACAAACGGATTGTTCTCGCTCCTAAACTCCGCCCCACTCTTTGCAGCGCGTCATTCCCAAACTCAGTTTGGGAACGAGAACAAACTAACTTGCATCTTTCTGATTAAAAGCCCATTCTCTAATCATTGTTCAACCGCATCCCGAAAAACGGGCGGCAGACTTTCTAAAAAATTCTGACCACTCTTTGGGGCTTCATTTGAATATTGTCGAAAGCTGAGCGTGTTGCAAATCTAATGACGTTCAAATAAAAGTGCAAATTGTCCCCGTGCTAAGTATAATTAATGGCTAGGAGTCCAAGATTTATCTTGGTCTAAACTGAAATACTATATAGGTGTTTTGTTATGAAACAAATACTGACATTTTTTCTCATCGCGCTGTTAGTCAGCGGTTGTCAATCTACAAATCGATTGGGCGACCACAATGGGTGGTCCAAGGCAAGGGATATTACCAAGCAACAATCTCCGCCACGTATTGTTCAAAAAGGCGATCCCAACAATCTACAAAAGGCTTTGGTGATAGGCAACAGTGAATACGACTATTCACGCTTACATAACCCGGTCAATGATGCGATAGCCATGACTGAGACTCTGGTAAACATGGGATTTTATGTCACTCGTGCAACCAATCTAAACCGCCAAACAATGATGGATGCTGTCCAAGTGTTTGAGAAAAGTTTATCTGATACCCAAGTTGATGTTGCACTCCTTTATTTTTCTGGGCACGGTGTCCAGATAAAGGGACAAAATTTTCTGCTTCCTGTCGATAACAATCGGGGGGATGCGGATTTGAAACAAAATGCGGTTTTGGCTCAAAATGTATTAGCCATGATGAAAAAGGTGAACAACGGTATGAATATCTTTGTCTTAGAGGCTAGTCGTAATAATCCCTATCGTGGCAGTGAAAAAAACAACGCTCGCGGTTTGGCACGAATTGTCCCCCCAAAAGGTACGCTGATTGCCTTTGCGGCGGCACCGGGGCAAGCTGTTTTAGAGAGTGAGGGACTTTATGGTTTGTACACTACCCACTTGCTTAAAGCATTGAAAAATGCCCAACATAAGCGCATAGAAGATGTCTTTATGGAAATACACAATCCAGTCGTAACGGAAAGCGAAGGGGGGCAAGAGCCTTGGTATCAAGCCTCATTGAGAGTGCCTTTTTGTTTTGGGGGATGTCGATAGAAAATGAAATCTAAATAGGAGTCCAAGATTTATCTTGGGACAGCCAAGATAAATCTTGGACTCCTAGCAATATCCAAATAATCCAAATTTTTTCAAAAAACTTAGATTCTAACTTGCTCGTAGTAGGCGATTTATCGTCTGCTATTTATTTTACTTAGAGGTATTTATTATGAAACAAATACTGACATTTTTTATCATCGCACTGCTAGTCAGCGGTTGTCTATCTACAAATCCAGAGATTATAGATAAACCACTCGTTAAGGAACCTTCGCCAAAAATGGTAAGACTAGGTGATCCTCTCAGCTCACAAAAGGCTTTGGTGATAGGCAACCGTGACTACGCGCACTCGCCCTTGCGTAATACTCTCAATGATGCTGAGGACATGGCTTCCAGACTGGAATCCATGGGCTTTGATATCACACTGGCAACCAATCTCAACAGCCAAGCCATGACGGATGTTGTTCAAGCCTTTGGTAAACGTTTATCTGAGACTGGAGATGATGTCGCATTTTTCTACTTCTCTGGGCATGGCACCCAGGTGGCGGGAAAAAATTTTCTGATTCCCACCGATAATGATGATCTTCGGGAGGAAAAGGATTTGGAACCCAACGCGGTTTCTGCTCAAACCATCTTGGCAATGATGGAACAAGCAAATAAGGGCATGAATATCCTGATTTTGGATGCTTGCCGTGATAATCCTTATAAGGGCAGTGAAAAAAGCATGAATCGCGGTTTGTCAAGAATAAAGCCCCCAAGGGGATCGCTGGTTGCCTTTGCCACTGCGCCAGGTGAAACGGCTTTGGATGGTGATGGACGTAATGGCGTATTCACTGGTGCCTTGCTTGAGACGCTGAAAGGGGCCGAACATAAGCGCATAGAAGATGTGTTTATGGAGGTACGCAATTTGGTCAGAGATGAAACTGAGGAAAGGCAAGATCCTTGGTATAATGCCTCAATGAGAACGCCTTTTTGTTTTGGGGGATGTCAGTAAAGCGTCGGCAAGGGGACGTCCAAGATAAATCTTGGACTCCTTGAATTTTGGACTCCTTGAATTTTTCATTATTCTTATGATAAACACACTCCGCAACTCTTTTTCTTTATTACTGCCTGCTTTTTACATACTCTGTTTGCTAGGCTCTATGCAGCCGCTTTATGCCGATCAGCAGTGTAGCTTAAAAAACCTCAACAAAGGTATCCCAATAGCATTGTTGATAGCCAATAGCAAATATGAAAAAACGCTCAGGCAGCCCGTTAATGATGCCAAGGCGATGAAAAAAGTTCTGACAGAAATCGGCTTTAGAGTCATTTTAAAAACAGAACTTAATAGAAAAGCAATGAATCAAGCCACCCGTGAATTTAATAAATGTTTAAAAATAACCCAAGGTGTTGGGCTATTTTATTTCTCAGGCTATGGTATGCAACTAGAAGGAAAGAATTATCTGTTACCTATCAATCCCGATATTGGGGATGAAACAGATGTTAAATATGAAGGTTTTCCGGTCAATAAGATCTTAGATAGGTTTGAAAAATCTAAAAATGAGTTGAACATCATTATTTTAGATGCCAGCCGTGAGAGTCCTTATCCCCGTTTTGGCTCTCGCGGTTTGGCAAGCCTGTCGCCCCCAACCGGTTTTTTTATTGCTTATCCGACTGATACAAATAAAACAGTAGGAGAGGAGCAAGGGGCTGAAAATAGTTTATATATCAGGGAATTGATTAAAGTTCTCAAAAAAGCCAAGCAAAATCATACGCGCATAGAGGATGTGCTTATGGAAGTTTCTAAAGCAGCCGAACAGAAAAGTCGTCAGCAGCAAGTGCCTTGGCATAATGGTTCAGCGAAAAAGCACTTTTGTTTTGGGGGGTGTAAAGCTCGTCGAAAACCGCCTGCAAAAAAGGTGAAGAGTAAGTTCTTCCGTGATCGTTTAAAAAACGGAAGCTTAGGTCCCCAAATGGTCTGGATACCCGCAGGTTCTTTTAGAATGGGAGACATTTATGGCGGTGGTGAGAATGATGAGAAACCTGTGCATCGAGTGTCAATCAATCGTTTTGCCATGAGTCGCACTGAGGTGACGGTGGGAGAATTTCGGCGGTTTGTGAATGCAACCGGGTATAAGACGGATGCTGAGAAAGGGGGAAGTTGTTGGACAGTAAGTCAGAATGAGGGAGCCAATTGGCGCTCACCTCGTTTTTCTCAATCAGATAAGCATCCAGTGACCTGTGTGAGTTGGAATGATGGGGTAGCTTATGCCGAATGGTTAAGTCAGCAAACTGGTCAACAATACCGTTTACCAACCGAAGCCGAGTGGGAATATGCGGCGCGGGCGGGGACCGAAACGGCTCGTTATTGGGGTAATGATCCAGATAAGGCGTGTGGTTATGCTAATGTCGCTGATAAAACGGCTAAACAGGAATACTCTAATTGGAGTATTCATAATTGCACCGATGGTTATGCCCAAACAGCACCAGTGGGTCAATTTAAGCCAAATAAATTTGGCTTATATGACATGTTGGGAAATTTATGGGAATGGACATGCTCTGAATATGAAAATAAATATGGTGGTAAAGAGCAACATTGTGCAAAAAATGTTAATGAAAACAACAGTTTGTCCTTGCGCGGCGGCTAGTGGTTCAACGACACGGCGGGGTTGCGATCGGCTGACCGCGACGTCGGGAGGCCGGCTATCCGCGACGACTTCGTGGGCTTTCGGCTCGCCAGGCTATAACCCTTTATTATTTATCACTTTTACACTTTTCAGTTTTTTTTTTTATTTTTTTTTATTTTTTTTTATTTTTATTTTTTATAATTAAATTAGCGAAGCTGCGGTAGTGAGTACATCGAATGCTTAACAACGAATAAAACCTAAAACCTTTTTCTCGTTTTTCTCGTTCCCTTAGCGAAGCGTCAATGCCATTAAGTTAAGGGCAACCACAAGGGATTGCCCCTACGAGAAATCACGGTCCATGTAGGGGCAATCCTTTATGGTTGCCCTTAACTTAATGGCATTGACGCTCTGCGTGGGAAACGAAGTAACGAAGCGGAGCGGAGATCATGCCTGTCAGGACGCTCCGCGTCCTGCGACGAGAGCCACATTTTTGATGGTGGGCGGCTATTCAAGCTTACAATCTAAGCAAATTTTTTCTTGCGAGCAAGCGCAGCCTTTTTACTCTTAGATTAGAACGACGTTTTTGTCGTGGTGGTGAGGTGTAAGACAACGATCAAGTCCTTTCTTCGGAACAGCAAAAAAAACAACAACAAACTTGATAGCACGGATTAACTTGCCTGTGTTTCCTGTTTTATTTATTCCTTTCAATTATTTAGGTGTAATAATTATGAGAGCCAACCTCGTATCCATTGGAAATTCAAAGGCGATTTTCCTACCTGACATTGTCCTTGAGCGATGCCAACTTTCCAATGTTGTGGAACTCAAAATCGAAGCAAATCATCTTGAAATTCATGCCGTCAAACCACCACGTACTGGCTGGAATGAACAATTTGCTCGCATGGCACGGTGATGACAAATTATTAGACAATCCAACACCAACAAATGGGATGAAACCGAATGGGAATGGCATGTTTGCAACAGGCAAAGTAACGTTTTTTCTCGTTCCCACGCAGAGCAAAAAATGCCATTAAGTTAAGACGGCCTGTAGACGGCCTGTAGGGTGGATTAAGCGATAGCGTATCCACCTTAATTTATAGATAGATTAATCAGGTGGATACGCGCAGCGATATCCACCCTACATGTATGTTTTTTTTATCTCGTTCCTACGCTCCGCGCACTCTCTTATACATAAGTCCATTTACGAGGTTTTGTAGGGTGCGTACTCCGCACAAATTAAGAGTCAGGGTGCGTAGGACGCACCCTACAAATATCCTTTTATTTAAAGTACTTGGATACTTATGTATAAAGGAGTGCGCTCTGCGTGGGAAACGCAGTAACGGAGCTTCGCTACTAAATGCCTGCCTGGACGCGAGGCAAACTGCAACTAAAATGAATGCTCTAACTAACAAGCGAGGATATCAAAAGCCTAGTGCGGGATAGCGACTTTAGAGATGTCAAAAAAACTTGAATATAGAGTATAATAGCCTCTTTCATCTCATCAGTTTGGGAGGCAAACATGCTAACTGAAAAAGATTTCAGTCAAATGCAGAATTACATTATTCAAATTTTACCGCAATTGTTGCGTCAACAACCTGAAATTGCCACCACTATCGAAGGTATCCTCGCCCATCAGTTTCCTAAGCGGGATGAATTTGCCCGCATGTTAGATGAAATCAAATTGCTACGTGAAGATATGGATCGGCGCTTTGAGGGACAGAACAAGGACATGGATCGGCGCTTTGAGGCACAGAACAAGGAGATAGATCGGCGCTTTGAGGCCATGGATCGGCGCTTTGAGGTACAGAACAAGGAGATAGATCGGCGCTTTGAAATTCTGCGCGAAGACATAAATCAACGCTTTGAGGCCATGGATCGGCACTTTGAATTGATGGAGCAGAAATTTGATGCCATGGAGCGGCGTTTTGAATTGATGGAGCGCCGCCTTGAATTGATGGAGCAGAAATTTGAGGCCATGGAGCGGCACTTTGAATTGATGGAGCATAAATTTGAGGCCATGGAGCGCCGCTTTGAATTGATGGAGGATAAATTTGAGGCCATGGAGCACCGCCTTGAATTGATGGAGGATAAATTTGAGGCCATGGAGCACCGCCTTGAATTGATGGAGCGGCGCTTTGAATTGATGGAGCAGAAATTTGAGGCCCTGCGCGAAGATATAGATCGGCGCTTTGAATTGATGGAGCAGAAATTTGAGGCCATGGAGCACCGCCTTGAATTGATGGAGCGGCGCTTTGAATTGATGGAGCAGAAATTTGAGGCCCTGCGCGAAGATATAGATCGGCGCTTTGAATTGATGGAGCAGAAATTTGAGGCCATGGAGCACCGCCTTGAATTGATGGAGCGGCGCTTTGAATTGATGGAGCAGAAATTTGAGGCCCTGCGCGAAGATATAGATCGGCGCTTTGATGAGCAACATCGTGACATTCTCGAACTCAAGCGTCGCATAATCAAAGTGGAATCCACTGTGGATAGGATGGACAAAAGAATAACCAAGTTTGAAGCGTGGTTAAAAATCACAACCGGTAATATGGGGGATGAAAAGGGGCTGGTACTGGAGCAGTTATTTGCTCTAGGCTTGAGCTATGGCTTAAAGGATCGCGACATTTTGCCCGAATCCATCCAATTACGCCAACAATTTGTAGATACTGATGGCCTGATTTACTTAAGAAAAGGTAAGTATATCGAAATTGATCTCATCGCCGAAAATGGCAAACTCACCGTTTTTGAAGTGAAAGCCAGTGCCGTGGAGACGGACGTTGCTATATTTGCTCGGAAAGTTAAACTGATACAATTGCAAAATCCAGAGAAATCGGTGCATGGCATTTTTATCTCACCGGGTGCGACTGATGATGTGAAACAATGCTGTACGGAATATGATTTAGAACTTTTGGATTAAGGGCGAAAAAAATCAGACCTGCGAGGAGAACAATACATCGCAGGTCGTTGTAAACCATCATAAATCATCTTCAATCGTCATACCACAAAACATCGACAAATTCCCCGTAATTCTTTCTCCCACCCGCAAAAATAAGCCACATGGTATCGCATTGATAAGAAATGAGCCAATCAGCAATTTGCCCGTATAATCTCCATCCCATGTGCTAATTTTTTAGTTTTTTTTTGTTTTGTATAGGATTTAACCATGACTGAACAAATTGATATACTCAAATCAGTGATAGAGCGATTGGAACGCGCTGATATTGCCTATATGCTTAGCGGTTCAATGGCAATGAACTATTATGCACAGCCACGTATGACTCAATGCCATTAAGCCTGTCCCGAGCCTGTCCCGACGCTCAATGCCATTAAGTTAAGGTTTTTTTGTAGGGTGGGTAGAGCGATAGCGAAACCCACCATTGTTAAAAATTTCAACGAGTTGGTGGGTGCAGCGGGCAACCACAAGGGATTGCCCCTACCCACCCTACAAAAAATCCTTAACTTAATGGCATTGGAGCGTAGGGTGCGTCCTACGCACCATCGCACTGATACCATAAATTTAAAAGGTGCGTGGGACGCACCCTACACTTGCTTAAGTATCAATCAATTAATCTCTCTGATCCGACAAGCGGGGCAGAGTTAGCGAGCGTAGGGTGCGTCCTACGCACCATCGCACTGATACCATAAATTTAAAAGGTGCGTGGGACGCACCCT
>JSZA02000115.1 GCA_000785145.2 Candidatus Thiomargarita nelsonii | reverse complement strand
TGTTCTGCGCGATTTAATAATGCGCGATGAACAAGATATTTGGAGTCTGTTGGTTTTCAGCGGATATCTTAAATCGGAGACGGTCGGATTTTCAGAAGATGAATTGATTTATGATCTCACCATTCCCAACCGGGAAGTGCGCTCGTTTTACCGCCAGACGATTCGACTCTGGATTCAAAAAACGGTGGGTAGCCAGCGCTTACGAGATTTATTGCATTCTTTGACGCAAGCCGATTGGAAAAAATTCTCAAAGCGATTAGAAGAAATACGCCGTCGAATTGCAGGCACAGGGCGTTAAACGTATCTGGGGGATTGGGGTGGTGGTTGAAGGTAAACAGGTTTGGGTGGAGAGTGTGCAACTCTAAGGGCAACCACAAGGGTGTTGCCCCTACAACCGCATTTTGGAGCAAGTGTAGGGTGCGTCCCACGCACCTTTTGATGTCGGTGTAGCAAGTAGGGTGCGTCCTACGCACCTTTTTTTCAGTGTAGATATTTAGACAAGATGGTGCGTAGGACGCACCCTACACCTCAATGCCATATCGTATCGGGCAACCATAAAGGATTGCCTCGGAAACCTAAAATGCGGTCCTCCGTAGGGGCAACACCCTAGTGGTTGCCCGATATGGCATTGACCCTACACCTAATCCAGCCTACGCTATCGCTTAATCCACCCGACAAGCCATTTTTTAAAACAGTTTTTTCGGTATTTTGGAGTCCAAGATTTATCTTGGACGTGATTACTGAGCCGCTGTAGTAAACGTAGTTTCAACAAAAGAAATATTATCTTCCTCACTAACCGTACCGATTTGCAATTCATACTCGGTATTTGGTGCTAACAAGCCGGCTGGTAAACCAATCGTTGTCGTTTCGGCTGGCAACTCGACTGAAAATTCCACCTCGCGTTCCGCCTCTTCATCAGCATTTTCAAGTTCAACGATGTAACCTTCCACATCAGGAACGGCACTGTTTGCCATGAACGCGAGGGCTATTCCAGTAGTAACACAAAGTTAAGTCCAAGATAAATCTTGGACTCCAAAAGGCGTTTTAGGGTTTGGTCATCGAAATGAGTTCTACCCTATCGCCATCTTCTACTTCTAATATAACCCCAATGTTTGGCGCATAATATTTATGCGCTTCAACACCAGGCTCAAGCGGGCTAAAGTCACGAGTCTGCACACAATCACCTGTGCATGAAGCACCGGGTACCGACTCGCTTGCTGTCAAACTGAGGATTTCACCCATATCCTCGGCATCGCCTAAGGCGAATTCTTGGCGGTAAACATCCCCCACCACAGGATTAATCGGCATAATGATTCCAACTTTGGCACTTTCGACACCACCCGTCCACGAGCCATCGATATCTCCGGCTTCATAGACCCAGATCGTACCCGGCACCAGCGGAAAATAGGGATTGGGCGTGACGCCAGTACCGATTTCCGTGGGCTCAACGAAATTTGACGGCTCCTGAGACTGTTGCGTCCCTTAGTACGCATTTTGTTGCGAAATGGCATTCCCTTTGGTACGTTTATGGAACTCGCCAAATGGATTTATGTGGATGTGGCAGCAAAAGAATTTGGTATTGCCCACAAAAAACAGACAGATTCACGAATTTCGGTTATTACAGGTTTGTCTCGTAAAGAGGTGAAAAATGTTAGGCAAATGACTGAGCCTAATGACGGGGGCGCCGTTGAACGCTATAACC
This sequence comes from Candidatus Thiomargarita nelsonii, assembly GCA_000785145.2. GTDB lineage: Bacteria > Pseudomonadota > Gammaproteobacteria > Beggiatoales > Beggiatoaceae > Thiomargarita > Thiomargarita nelsonii_B. Next base: position 18,871 of record JSZA02000115.1, on the reverse strand, counting down.
GTGCTGCCCGTGTGATCAGTGGTTGGGTTAGGGATCGTACTTTTCAGGATGGCTGGGGCAAACCCGCCCTATTGCCGGCGGAGGGTGAAGGGGCTACTTTTAGTCAATTGGTCAAAATATACAGTGGTGATGTACCTGCCCGTGCCATATTGGATGAATTGCTCAGAGTAACCGCTGTTGAACGCTTGAAAGATGGTCGCCTCCGTTTATTGGAACGCGCATATATACCTTGCACTGAGGAAAGCGATAAATTAAGTATTTTGGGAACGGATGTCGGACTTCTTATAGCGACTATTGATCATAATCTAGTTTGTGAGGTCCCAGAAGAGGCTTTTTTTCAACGTAAAGTCGCTTATGATAATTTGCCTGTTGAAGCAATACCAGAATTGCGGAAATTGACGGAAGAACATGCACAGGCACTTTTAGAATATTTGGATCGCTGGCTTGCGGAACAAGATCGCGATTTTAACCCGAAAGTGAGCGGCACTGGACGTAAACAGGCTGGTGTCGGTATTTATTTCTTTGAAGAAGATGTATAGGACGTCCAAGATAAATCTTGGACTCCTTTGAACACTATAGAGGAATTAAATGAGGACTAAATTTATTATATGGCTACCACTATTATTTATAATGGCTTGCGGTGGTGGTAGTGACGCTAATGTCGCTGGAGGCGGTATCGGTGGCACTGGTATGAGCAGTGGACCGATCTCGGCTTTTGGCAGTATTTTCGTCAATGGTATCGAATTTGATACTGACGACACGATTATTATCGTTAATGGACAAGAGACGACAGAAAGTGAGCTAAAAATTGGCATGGTGGTGCAAGTTGAAGGCACAATTGTTCCTGATAGTAATACTGGGAATGCCTCGCGCATCAGCTTTAACGAAAATGTCAAAGGTCCTATTCAGGAGATTGATAATAATACATTGATCATACTGGGACAAACGGTGACTGTTGATCGATTGACCGTATTTGACGGTATTATAGAACTCACTGAATTGAAGGTGGGCGATGTTGTGAATGTGAGTGGACTGGTGGATGCTGATGGGACTATCCATGCGACACTCATTGTGCGAGAGAGCAGTACTGCTGAATTTGAAGTCGTTGGACAAGTGGAGCAGCTTGATCTTGCTAAACAAACTTTTGTGATTGGCTCACTGACTATCGACTATAGCCAAGTATTGATATTGGAAGTGACTGGAAGCGTACTTAATAATGGGCTCATGGTTGAGGTTCAAGGTCAATTTGCAGGCGCATTCCCAGATGATGTTTTGATGGCAAGCCGTGTCGAAACTGAAGATGATTTCTTGAGTGGCGAAGTCGGCACGATCATTCGACGCAATTCGTAGATAGACGGGATGATAAGGTGCCGTTTGGTTTACAAGATTTAAGGATAGGTGATCGGATTGAAATGAATGGTTTTTTGGATTTGGCGACTGATACTTTGATTGCCGAAAATTTGGTACGTGAAGAAGTGAATGGTCAAGTTGCCTTAGAAGGACCCGTTGATAATGTCGATGCGAATGTTGGTACATTGACAATATTGGGCATCAGCGTGCAGACTGACACAGAGACGGTTTTTGAAGATGAGAGATTAAGCCGTTTTATCACGGCAGAACAGTTTTTTGAGAGTGTTCAAAATTCTGAACTTTTAGTAGATGTAGAGGGGATATTGATGGGAAATGTTATTTTGGCTGAGAGCCTGGAAATTTCTGAACTTTAGGATTTATAGGTTTCGGGAAATCCGCTTCGCTCCATTCCCGAAACAACGACAATTTTTTCGGGAATGGAGCGTAGCGGATTTCCCGATACGACGAACGACGAACTATGTTTCGGGAATGGAGCGTAGCGGATTTCCCGAAACGAAGTCAGCGAAGCTAAACAACGAAAAATGGTATTGAAATTGGAGCGATCTTGCACTAGACGCTTATTAAACCGCCCTAAATCTGACCAGTAGTAATTTTTATGTATGACGTGTGCTATATAAACTTCATAAGGCATACCCTCATTCATGGCAACGGCTTTCAGACGATCTATATCGCTTTCTAACAAGCTGAGGGTAATTTTTTTCTGCTTAGATAGCCTTTCTGATGTTTTTTTAGCGGCACTTTTCAACATCGCCTCAAGTTTGACTTTTTCTTGTCCTTCTACTGGGTAATACGTTTCATTTTCAACCGCTTTAATAATCTCTATTTATTCCGGTGTTTCAATCGTTCTCATGAGTTATCCTTCAAATATTTTTTCGTCATTTTTCATCATTCCAGTCAAATTCCATCATCTACCTCTTTTTATTTTTGGCCACGGATTGACACGGACCGTCATAGCAATGCCATTATCGTGTCTCGTCCAAAATAAATTTTGGACTCCATGGTCTTCAAGCATTGATATTAAGGAATTTTGTTCCGAAAAACCCTACATATACTAAAAATCCTATTTCTTTAAGAAATAGGATTTTTTTTTAATTTAAACTTAGGAGTCCAAGATTTATCTTGGACGGAAAGCTCTTATCCAATTTAAGGGCCGTTTGCGACCGAATTTTTGCCGTAAATCCTCTAAGGAGCCATAAGGACGATTATCAATGATTTTCTGTGCGGTTTTTGGACCAATGTCCGTTACGGAAGTCAAATCAGAATTTTTCTCATTGAGAAATTTCAAAAAATCAGTCACGTTTTGAGACTCAATGACCGTTTCGTTTAGCTTTGACAACATCTGGTTTTGTTCAACCCATTGGGTGGCTTCTACTTGTGGTGCGGCAACCAAGAATACCCATATTTTTCTCAGCCCAGCAGATTTTGCCGCCTCATAAATAGGTAGTCCTGTTAGCAAATGATATTCATCTTCATTGTCTGTTAAACACGCAATGGGTAGAACTGAGTTAAAGCCCCTTTCTTTTAGGTTATTGGTGACTTTATTAAGCACATTTGTTGGGGTACCAGAATTGACTTCAATCCCTTTTATCTGATTAAGAGATAAAGTGTAAGGTCTCGTTTCTACACTAACCATTTCTCTAGCCATTTTATATCCCTTTATCACTCTCTAGCGAGTTGATTCGTTCCACTATTTTCTGTGTCAAATTTGCCATTTGTTTAGCTGCATCACCCGCTTGTGGTTTGTGTTCTGCAAGTAAAGAGAGTGGTATTCGCTGATGTGAAGCTTCTCTCATATTCGTTGTGCGTTTCACATCTGAAAAAATGGGAATATTGTGAAAAGTTTTTTTCACAAGTTCCAAGATGGTTTTATTAATTTTGGTATTGTCTGTCATCATTGGCACAATACCCAAAATTGTTGCCCGTGTATCCTCGCTTTCTTCCCGCACAACTCTTGTCTTTCTAATGGGATTTCTTATCCCATAAGCGGATAAGTATTCCATCTGAGAAGGTATGACAATATACTGAGCAGCAAATATCCCATTCCATGTAATCCGGTTATAAGTTGGTGGGGTGTCAATGACACAATAATCATATTCACCCTTCAATTTTTGAAGTCCTTTGTTAAGCCGCCTTTCACCAGATGGTAATTCTTCTAGTGGGTAAGGTTGTGTCTTGTAACTACTCGGTAAAATATCTATCGAGCCATCAGTCCCCTCCTTTAAGTGCTTGTTGAACGAACTGGGATAAATGTATTTTCGGTAATCAAAGTCTTTTTCCCCGCAGTCTTCCAAGAACTCTATCAGTTCTTGTCTTTCTTCAAAGGAAGCTAAAATCTGCTCGACTTCTTCTAAGCTAGAAGCTTTATCAATCTCGTCAGCTTTATTAACTCCCAACGACAAACTGGCATTCGCTTGATCATCTAAGTCAACAACCAAAACGCGATTGCCTTGTTTGGCTAATTCATAAGCCATATTAACGACTAAGGTGGTTTTGCCAACGCCTCCTTTGGAGGTATGAATTGCAATAGTACGCATTTTAACAGTATCCAAAAATTTTATCATAAAAGTGGCTATGGGTTCAATGTTGGTCGGATTTTCTATTTCAAGCTTTGCTTTTGGTTTTGGTTGTCCGTATTCATAAATCTCAATTAAAAAAGGATCAATCAAAATACCAAACCTTATTTTTGAACGATAAAGGTACTTGTCGTATAACTGAAAACGGGCTTCATCATTAATACGCTGCTTGGCAGATTTGACTTCAATCAAGAAATTGACATACCTTGTATGATCTTCTATCAAAAAATAGACTCTTTTTTCAGTAAAGCCTGTCCCTTCAATCTTAGGCACTTTGACCCGAAATTCTGGGTACCAGCAACTCGTCAAACCAATTTTTTTGGGTAATCCTGCCCTAATTAACATCTCTTGGACTAAGTGTACAGAGACGTATGCTTCATTGTCCCACTCTGAAGATCAATGCATATTTTGTCACCTATTTTTAATTGTCAGGTGGATACGCTATCGCTTAATCCACCCTACATATAAGTACCGAACCATGAATTTTTATGTATTTTGGAGTCCAAAGCTTTAGCTTTGGAAACCCATGTCCAAAGCTAAAGCTTTGGACTCCAATATCTCCGATAATTCATGGTTCAGTACTTACTAAAAATCCTATTTCTTTAAGAAATAGGATTTTTTTTTAATGGGGCACCATAACAAAGGCGATCTCATCCAGATTAAAGCGACTCTTACCGCTTAAATCAACCTTCTCTAGCGCGTAACAGTAGCTATTTCCAGATTCCACTTGATTGTCTAAATATGAATAACCCAAATCATCAGTCAGTGGCACTAGCTTGCTAATCCGTTTCACTTCAGTATAATTTTCTGCATCAACGACACATTCAGTTTTGCCCGCCTTGAGTTGCCCTCTCCAAACAAAAAAGCCCTTCTGATCGAGATCAGGCACGCTTTCCCATCGCAAGTTGACGACTCGATTAACACTGGCAGTAAAAATACCATCATTAGGTGTGACTGATGTTCTATGTCTTGATTCGATAAAACAAGCCACTTCGACATTACTTGCATTATGCAAAGGGGTAAAAACCCGACGAGTTGATTCATAGTCTGGAGAGGGAGGGAATTTATCAGTATCCACTTGGATATGTCGAGCATCATTATTATGTAATGTAGCACCTCCCATGATGTTGTTGGGCAGCTTGATTTCAAAGAAAAGATTAAGGTATAACCTAGCCCAATTCGGATCACCTAATTCCCTAACTAGACCCCGTGATTGCTGAGATAGTCCCTGATTTATGCCAGCACGATAAAGATAGCCGCCACCCGTGAATGACCGGGAGACAATTTCAATCTTCATCTCATGCAGCTCATCTGTTTGAGCCGCATCAGTCTTGAACTGGGTTTGACCCTGAAGGATAACATGGTGCATTGTGCCGCCACTCGAATCACAGGGCTGCTCTTTTATTGTTACATCAAGTATGGTATCAACTGAATAGCTACCTGCTGGGCAACTATCTATCCAATGGAGAGCTGGGCCACAATCAGCGGCCATCAGTGGATGACTGCCGAATAACATTATGGACATTGCCATCGTTGTTAAACGACATTTTGTGTTTGACATGTTGAATATTCTCCTTAGTCACTTATGAAAATTTAAATAATAGACCTGTCTCAGATAGCAATTCTATTGACAACTATTGACATATCCGCGTCGCCGCAGGCATTTCAATAATGTGAATAAGGGAACCATCAGCCCTTTATCCACTCGCCGCCATGCGGAGCATGGGAGCTCATGGTTACTTACTACTTGAGTTCTCAAGTTAGAACAAGAGACCGTTTTTTTGATGTGGAAGGCTAACCACCCCAAGTGTGCTTATTAAACTAAATTAGAAAAATAATGTCAAGTTTTTTTTTGCACGTTGTTTATGACATCAAACAGATGTTAAAATATGAAAAATATAAGTCGTCTCAATATGTCAATAGTTGTCAATACTTTTGCGTACTATAATAATTTAGGGACAAGTTTAGTAATTCTATAGGCATCCACAAACTTCGTTACCGAAGTAAATCAAATGGAATTGATATATCATATTTTTTTTCTAAAAGATTGGAATATACTCTGGATATATGGTATTTTTACATTTTAATTTTTTCATTCATGTTAGGTGGGTATCGTTCCTGAAGGTTAATATGGTATACAACAATATTAGTAAAATACGTCGAATCTACTGGTATGCTCTTCGATTATCCGGTTTTAAGCAGTTATCGTGGAATAAACAATTTGAAGCTGATGTATGGTGTCGGGGGCCGAATAGTCCATATACAATAGGCAGAATTGAAGAACTTTGTAATGGGGGAGTGCGACTCGTTTGGCCTAATTCGCTAACGTTAGTTAGTTAAAATAAAGCCTTATATATAAAACTTCAAGTATGGTGTGAAGTGCCTACTTCACCTAGCATGGCAATTGGCTAGAAAGCAATGGCCGGCACCGCAGCAACATTCGTGGTGTCAGTGCAAGGCCATAAAGCCTCAAAAGGGCAAGCGTAACAGATATGGATTTATCCTCAAGGTTGGTAATACAAAAACTCTTAATGGGTTAAAAGGTTTGTAGGCTACCAAGTGTTCCTCTGCTTGGATGCGATTGTCCGATACACATCCGATTATTGGATAGAACCTAAGTCTGTCAGGTAAGACATATTTGAGGAACGAGGAAAAACGATGTCAGTTTGTCACTTGCAGGAGCGCAAGAGGGGTGTGTAAACATCTAGCGACAGCATCGGGGTAGGATTGAGTGGGAAGCCAATGCCAACAGAAACCGTCCTTGGGGGAAGTTGGATATGCTGATTCACTCACGGAGAACAAATTGTTAAGTACTGAACCATGAATTATCGGAGATTTTGGAGTCCAAAGCTTTAGCTTTGGACTTGCCCAAAGCTAAAGCTTTGGACTCCAAAATACATTAAAATTCATGATTCTGTACTTAAAGCTACTCAAGGAATACGGGTAGTCTCTGAGGAGCCGGATGAGGTCGAAAGTCTCAAGTCCGGTTTTGAAAACTGGCATTATGGGGTGTATTCTAAAACCCGGTAAGGTGGAGGTTGTGACCTATAGTGCCAAGTTTAACAAGCTAATCGAATTTGGCGCGGGGGAAGGAAATATTCCACATCTTCTACAAAAAGGATGTTTTTCTGAGTATATGGGGTTCGACATATCCAGCATTGCGATTGATAGAGCACGGCGAAAGGCACTTGATGCCGGCCTGAATAACTGTCAATTTGAACAAGGCGATATGGCTAAATGGAAGGGGGCACAATCGGTATCTTTGATTCTGCTATCCGAGTGCCTGTATTATTTAAATTCCGCAGAAGTAGAAAAGTTCTTGTTGAATGCGATGGCTAGCTTAACTCCAAATGGCTCCATTTTAGTGATTATTCATTCCGCAACAAAACATGCCGATACTGTGGATATTTGTCGTCGAGTTTGCAATGTTCTTGATGAAAGATGCGTCAATAATGGCCAAACTTTCCTTACTTTGGGCCGAAAAACTGCTTAGTCTTAAATTTTAATTTGGATGTCCAAGATAAATCTTGGACTCCTGAAAAGTTGTTTCGGGAATTTCGCTCCGCGGATTTCCCGAAACGCTCTACGTCGCGTCTTAGGTTGACAATAAAACTTTAAGAACCCCCGGTTGCACGACGCGCTCAAAGGCATCTAAGGCTTTATCAAGGGGAAAGCAGTCATCAATCAACAAAGTTGGATCCACCAAGCGATTTTCGAGTAAACGCAAAGCGGGCGCGAATGGTCCACAGCGTGAACCCACTAAGCTGATTTCATCAACCACAAGAGCGGAAAAATTAATAGAACTGTCGCCCTGATAAGTACTTTTTAAAACTATCGTGCCACGCGGGCGTACCGCTTGACGCGCTAGTCTAAATCCCCCTGTTGAGCCTGTCGCCTCAATGACAACACCAAAAGCCCTACTTTGGACAGAATTTTCATCAATCCATGCGATTTGACGCGCCGCCAGTAATTGCTGTTGCTTGTCGTGACGGGCAACCACTTGCAACTGACAACCTGTCAACACTAAAGTCTGAGCAATCAACAGCCCCAAGCGCCCCGCTCCCACAACTAAAACTTGATCCGTTGGACGGATTGTCACCTGCGCCTGAATTTCCAAAGCAGCGGCTAAGGGCTCAGTGAAAACGGCAGCCTCATTCGGGATAGAGGCTGGCACGGGGATAAGATTTTTTAAAGGCAAGCACAAATATTCAGCAAATGCCCCATCTCGATTGACAATACCCAACACCGTGCGCCGCTCACAATGCGTGGTTTGTCCCCTTAAACAAGTCTCACACATCCCACAAGCGACATTGATTTCCCCCACTACCCGCTCTCCAATACGCTCAGGCGCATTAACCGCTTGCACAATTTCGCCAACAAATTCATGGCCTAAAATACCTGTATAAGGGTAATATCCTTTTACCAATTCTAAATCCGTCGCACAAATCCCAGCTAAATGGACGCGCACCAAGGCTTCGGAAGCCAGCGGCTCAGGAATCGGAATATTATCCTGCAAAATGAGTTGTTTTTTTTCTAGGCACAGAGCTTGCATAAAATTATAGGTTCCTAAATTTAAGTTTTGAAAAAGAGAGCAGGTGAAACACCATGAGTGAAAACAATGTCATCTTGACAGGTGCATTATTCCAAGCACTGAATGCCAAACTGAAAAACAAGGGCATTCCGGCAATTGAAAACACCCAGATAGCGGTCAAACTGGGCATTTTATTTACTTTAAAGACCCATAACTACGTCAATTTTAAGGGCGAATATGTCGTTTTGAAGGATGCTCAAATCCTTGAATTGCACACGATTATCAAGGAATATTTCAATATCGATCTGACAAAAGAGCTTTTTTCTCTCATGGTAACACGAGAAAAAATGGCAACAAACAGTCAGCACCCCACGCCATCATTACAGCCAGGAGGCTTGATTAATAAAATCAAGGGGGTTTTTAAAACAAAATTACAGGAGGAGCCTGCCTGATGGTTTTTGCTAACTAAGGAACGCGCATAAAATAACTTGGTCAACTTTAGGGCAACCACAAGGGATTGCCCCTACACCCGCCCCTACAAAAAATCACGGTTAATGTAGGGGCAATCCTTTATGGTTGCCCTAGTTGTTTTATGCACGTTCCTAACTGCCAAAAGTCCAAGATAAATCTTGGACTCCTTTTCCAGGAGACTAAATAATCTCCGTCGTATAACGTTGCATCTCAATAGAATCTGACCAATAATTCTGTGGCAACCCCGCTTTCTGTTTTAAATGTCGAATAAAATCCTGTGGTTCGCTCAAAGAGGCCCAAACTGAGGGCAAAAATGTGCCTTTATGCATACCCTCTGTCAGGATCAAACCATCCTTCCCCGGACGAATTTGTTGAATCAAATCTTTTTCAGAGTCAAAATCTATCGGCTCAGGTTCGCTTAGGATGGAAATATGAATATCCAACAGCGGAAATTCATCACGCCCTAAACCCGGAAAACGTGGATCAGAAAAAGCAGCCGCATAAGCATGGTAAGCCACATCGCTCACCAGTGGACGAATGGCGATGAGAGTACCTATACATCCACGCAATTTATTGTCAATTTCTAAAGTGACAAAACTAGCCCTTTTGTCACGCAATTCTTTTGCATAATCAAGTATTTCCACATTCAACGGCTGGCTTTGTTCCAATCCATGTTGAATGGATTTTTGAGCCACTTGTAACAATGTTTGACTGTGTTCCTTAGTTAAAGACATAAGCACCATACCCCACAACTTGATTTTTGGATCCGGCAGTATCGCCAGAATTACGTAAATCCACAGTCTGCGCGTGCATACCCCGCGCCCGTGCAACCTGCAACAGCCCGCTTAAAGGAATACGCCCACAGGCTTGCTCATAATGAATATCTTCCGGGCGTAGATTTTCGATAGCCTGAGAAGTCAACTTATCCATTTTTTGCGCCGACTCATAATCGTGAAAATGACTTAAATCAGAACTGATAACAATCAAAGTTTCTTTACTGCCCCAAAGTTTTTCCAGCACTTCTCCCACTTGCTCAGGGGAGGCTTCTCCGACGACTAAAGGTATCACACTGAAATCGCCTAACACAGTTTGAAGAAAGGGCAATTGGACTTCGAGACTGTGTTCTTGGGCATGTGCTTGTTCCAGCGTTGAAACTTGAGGCAAAGTACTGATTTCATCAATCGCTGCTTTATCGACTGGGATATTGCCCAAAGGTGTGGCAAAATAAGCCATGCGACTACATGCCAATCCCCTCAAAGGGACACGGTGAGAGGGTCCCAATAATACGACTCTATTAATGGTATCGCGTGCCGCTGTCAGTCGCGCATAAACGCTGGCGGCTACTGAGCCTGAATAAATGTAACCGGCATGAGGTACAATAATCGCTTTAGGGACTTTTTCTGAATAACTTTTTGTTTCTTTTAGAAAATCATTCAGCATCGTCCGCAATTCATGGCCATTGGCTGGATAGAACATACCGGCGACGGCTGGTGTTCTGACTGTATTTGCATTGATCATTTTTTTTATGATCCCCCCTAGTACGCTGTAACATAAGTTATTTGGGTTGGAGTACAAAGCTTTAGCTTTGTCAGACAGTACAAAGCTAAAGCTTTGTACTCCAAAAAAACAAATTGACAGAGTACTAGATTGTCAGGAGTCCAAGATTTATCTTGGATAGAAGAGGTTGATATGAAAACATTACAAACCGTTGTACCCACCCGCTATTGGCATTCATTAGAAGATGGGCGTATCCAATGTGATCTCTGTCCTCGCGCCTGTCAGCTTAAAAAAGGCCAACGAGGATTATGCTTTGTACGGGCAAATCAAGGCCAGCAAATTGTGCTGACAACTTACGGGCGTTCTAGCGGCTTTTGCATTGATCCCATTGAAAAAAAGCCGCTAAATCATTTTTTGCCGGGCACACCTATTTTGTCATTTGGCACCGCCGGTTGCAACCTTGCTTGTAAATTTTGCCAAAATTGGGACATGAGTAAGTCCCGAGAAATGGATACACTCGCCGATCAAGCCGCGCCCGATAGGCTCGCCCGCGCGGCTCAAAAATTAGGCTGTCGCAGTGTTGCCTATACTTATAACGATCCCGTTATTTTCCACGAATATGCCATTGATGTCGCCAAAGAATGCCGCAAGTTGGACATTAAATCAGTGGCAGTCACAGCAGGCTATATCTGTGACGCGCCCCGCGAAGAATTTTTTAAAAACATGGATGCCGCCAATGTAGACTTAAAGGCTTTCACCGATAAATTTTACTACAAATTGACGGGAGCCCACTTGCAACCGGTGTTAGATACTTTGCGCTATCTCAAACATGAAACCAATGTCTGGATTGAATTGACGACGCTGCTTATTCCCGGCGAAAATGACTCTTCAACAGAGCTTGAAAAAATGACTCAATGGGTTGTGGAAAATCTTGGCGCTGATGTGCCAATGCACTTTACGGCTTTTCATCCCGACTGGAAAATGTTGGATAAACCCCCTACGCCTGCTCACACACTCAAAATGGCTCGCACAATTGCCCTCAAAAACGGGGTGCGTTATGCCTATACAGGTAATGTGCATGATCAGCAAGGCGGGAGTACTTATTGTCACAATTGCGGCCATTTACTCATTGGACGCGACTGGTATATTTTAAGTGATTGGAATTTAAGTGCTGATGGGAAATGCAAACAATGCGGTACTGTTTGTGCGGGCGTATTTGATGCTCAAGCGGGGAACTGGGGCGCTAAGCGTTTACCTGTTAGGTTGGGGGATGTTTGAAATCAGTCTGTTACTCAATGCCATTAAGTTAAGCTGGCCTGTAGCGTATCCACCTTAATTTATATATTGATAAATTGTAGGCTACCTACGGTATACGCGGGTAGTTTGCTTTTTAAGCGGGCTTGGCGAAAAACCCAAGAGAGAGCGCCTATTTTATATTTGCCCAAACCAGCACGTTCAAATTTAGCCCAGCTAATACCATTCACCAATAAAATTCCTGTCAAACAAAAGCCTAACCAAGCCATCTGACTGCGTGTCAGTTTAGCTTGGGGATTCAATTCTATCAAACTTTTGTTCACTTCTTCTATAAATGATTTTATAAAGGATGCTGGTTCATTCATCAACATTTGAGTTCATACCATTGTCATATTTTTTTATGAGATTATCATTTTTATGATTTTATCACAATGATTTTTTTCTCCGGAAAAAACTTGAACATCGAGTATCAGCGTTTGTTCTTCGTGATTTTGCTGTTCACAGCCTGCCACAAAGGTGATTAATAATATCCAAGTGAAATATTTATACATTTTTTTTCAGTAATCAGTTATTAGTTATCAATTTATTCGCCCCATTCACTTGCCCAAAGCGCGGTTAGTACGGATTCTGGTTGTGGCTTAAACAAGCAATCATGTATTCGCTGGTAGTATGCTAAATAACACATAGATTGGGCAGTTTGAATGAGTTTTAACCATCTTTTTTCGCTCCTAATTTTTTTCCATTGTTCTGGATAAAAATTAGCCAAAATCATCTCACAAGTCAAAATCAATTCCATCGGTGGCATCGCCCAACGTGGACGACTGATTTTTAATTCTTCTTTTCGATTAGCTTGCGGTTTATGTCCGCCACTTTGGAGATGAAAAAGTGGACCAGCTTGGTATTGCTCATCTTCTTTACGGTTGGCGAGATCAATATGCCAACGTGTTTGTAAATTACCTTTGATATCAAAAATCTCAATTTTGGTATCGAGCCTTTTAAAAGGGGGAAGATCGGAGCGAGCCTGTGGCTCAACTGCGACATCAAGGTAAACTTGAGGAACAATTTTTCCCAACTTTTTGTCAGGGGCTGATACAAACTTTATGGGAGTTGATGGTTCAATTGTATATTTCCATGAGCGTGATGCTCCTAATTTTATCAGTTTTACACTCGCATGGTCAAGATAACTCTTACTATCAGGAGAAATTAGTTCCTTTTCGCAAAGTATATTGCTCAAAGAAGCTAAATATGAACTCATTTCTCTTGCCGTTGGAATTATATCCACATTCAATTCCTCATTTCACCATTCTGAATCATTTCGACAATGAATCTTTCCCCATCATCAATTGCCAATCCGCTTTCTGCAAATTCACCAGTCTCAACACATTTCCAACAAATGTGTTTTCTCTGGATAAAACTGTAATATAGTGGTTCAGGTTCATAGGCAATAACAGAATATTGTTGCTCCGTAGGTTGATGACAAGAATCGCAAGCAAAGGCAAATAAAGCATCAGTATGCTCTTGCCAGCGCGACTCAGCGGGCGATAAATTCAACCCCAAATTTTCATTTAAACACACCACCCGTTCTCTAGCCGTCAAATTACCTAAAGGTTCATCACATAATTGTTTTCCCCAATCCTGCAAACGGTGGCGCCACCAGCGCGTCCAACCTTCACTAAAAACGCCTGAGTATATGACTTTGTCTTTTTTCAAACGCGCAAAGAGTGGATCGATTCCACCTCCTTTTTTTGCTACGCCCAATTGCGCTAAGACATTATCTTTATCCAGTAAAAGCCCTTGTCTCCATATCACATAGCGCAAAATATGCTGGGCAACCTGATGGGGGGCTTTGAGTTTGTCGAGTTCACGTATCGCTTGATAAGCAACCACCACTCTTTCTTCCTTATCTAGGGCAAAAAAAGTCGCCCATCGTTCCGATTTTTTGCTCCAGTTTTTAATCATGCGCTGATAACCCTTGACGAGCGACAACATCATTTTTTTGCGATGTTCTGGATTATCGGCGACTTCTTGTTTCGTAAAACGACAGTCGAATAAGTTATGGGCGACGACATCATTATCAAAACCAGTGATTCTGTTCTCATGGGAAACCAAAATAATGGGAAAATCACGGGCCACATTTTCTGAGGTATAGGAACGCAACTGTTGTGCTAAAGGCTCAGCTTTGTAGACATTTTGTTGCGTTTTTCGATCTTCATCCAAACGGTAATCTAATGCCACAAAAGCCGGCTTATTTTCCACGATCTGGTTAGCTAAGGTTATTAACTCTATTGGTTGTTGAAATTTAACCGTAAGTCCATTTGCTCCAGATGTTGACATGAGTTTAGCAAAGTGTTCATCTGCTTTTTGATCATCAATAAAAATACCTTGATACATTTTTAAACCTCCGCTAGTTTGAGTTGTTTAGATGAAATGGGGACACCAAATTCAAAACAACAGCCATATCCGGTGTCTGGCTCTGAAAGGCGCACAAAGCCTTTATTCACTTTGGCAATATCAGAGACAATTTTGAGTCCTAAGCCACAGCCTGGACCCGCAATTTCATCTTGTCGATTTTGTGAACTCGTGGTAAAAAACGCATTAAAAATACTGTTTTTTATATTGTCTGCGACACCTGCACCAGTATCTTGAAAACGAATGATCGCAAAGTTATCCTGCCGGGTTGCTGTGATTTTGATACAACGTTGTTCAGCATTGTTACGTTCCATCGCCTTTATCGCATTAGTCAGGAAATTAAACAGTACCGCATCAATTTCGCTGCGGTGCATAGGGGCGGTACGCAAAACATTGGGTATGACTTCCCATTCAAAGCTAATCTTTCGGGTGTTAAAGTAATTTTTGAATTGTTCTATAAATTTTTTTATGACAGCATAAAGTGCAATGTTATCTTTATTCCGTGTAACAGAATGCTCAATTTGTGTACTAATATAACTAGCGAGATCACCTAAACGATTCGTTGTCTGATTAACTTGCTCAAAATGCTCGTTAATTTCTGTTGAATTTTGGCAAGCGGATAAAATCCGTGAATGCAAATTCGTCAAGGATGCTTTTAATCGCGTGACAGCACCACCAGTTTCATGGCTAAAAACGGCAATGGAAATACCTAATGATGCCAATACTCTCAGCATTTCTGAATATTGTATGTCCTTTTGTTCTTTTTTCTTAACTATCGCTTGGACTTTTTCAAGCTGATGTGCCATTTGGTGTGCATCAATAGATGAACCTTGGGGTTGATTTTTTAATTCGTCAATATGTTCTTGCAACGCTCCTGACGCTGAAGCCTGATGATTTTTGGAATTTGAATTGACTTGTTCGTTTTCCAACTGACGATAAGAAGCTACCCGTAATGTTGCCCATTCCAAGCATTCCTTAATAAAATCGCACAGTTTTTTATAGGCTTCATTTTCGACTAGCCCTTCCCGACTTGCCGTTTCTTCTAAGGCAGGATTTTCGGCACTGGTTAATGCAACATGACCAAAAAAATTCTCATTTTTAGCTTTGAGTAAGCGATTGCGTTCACCAATAACGAGTTGTAACCAATCATTGCTAGGCTCTCCGTATGGCAAAACTCGAAAGCCATCACGGTAAACCCGAATACCACCCAGTTTTTTTCCAAATTGACGAGCCTGATGAACAGAGAGCATTAATTTGGAATTATATATAAAATAACTGACTTCAAATTCCAAAGAGCCAACTTCTTGATAGTTGTCTTCAGAATCTTGTTTATCTTCAAATTCTAATATTTCAGAATGTACCTTAAAATGTCCTTTTCCTTTGGCATCAATCCAGCCTTTTATCAATGCAGTTCTATTTGCCAAAAAATTTTTTTCAATCGAAAGTTCTGGAACGGCTTCATTCCTTAATTCTCCATTGAGACGCACTTTAAAACCGGGATCGGGTGCATAAGTTTCAATATCATTTTTAGAGGCGCGATGACACAAAGGTATTTCAAACGGCGGTTGCAAAAATAAAACGGATTTCCAGATTTGAATAAAATCATTTTTTGTCCATTTATCCCAAAGTTTTCCGATTCTTAACGTTGTGCCATGAGCATTTTGCTCGGCGGAAAATTGTTCTATGGGATTAATAATTCTGGTCAATAATTTACCCGATTTATATTGAATATCCCAATCAAAATGGACTCGAATCTTTTTAGTTTCATCTTTCTTTTTCGTTTCTAGGAGCAACTGTTTACCTAAGCGTTCTACCGCAAATCGACCAATACCTTTGCGCCCAGCGCGTGATCGCCCATACAGCGGCGAAAGGGGATTTTTTTCCTTATCGCTCGTCGATAGGCGCATCCAATTTTCGCGGATATCGAATAAAGTCATCCCATTGCCATCGTCGCTGATAATCAAGGTGCCGCCCTGTTTGTCATAATCTTTAAAATCAATATTGATATAAGTCGCATCGGCATCATAAGCATTCTTGATTAACTCGGAAAGTGCCGTTTCTTGTTTGCCAACCAGTTCAAATCCCAATCGGTGTATATGCTGGGCATCGACGGTAAAACGAGTGGCTTGTGGATCGAGTGCCAGCAATTGATCATGGAGTTCAGAAATGCGTTCAAAATTTAGCGGTTCTTTTATTAGCTCTTGTTGTAGAGCTGTTTTTAATTTTGTTAATATGTTAGACATCTGGCATTTCCCCAATAATCTCCATCGTTTCAACGCTCACCGTACACACCCGTTGCAATAATTCTATCACGGTTTCTTTGTAATCGGCAAAGCGATAGGTGTTGAATTTTTCGGCAATGGTTTTGTCACGCGGTTTCTTTTCTTTATATTGATCAAGTATCCATTCTAAGGCGCTACGGTTGCCCAATTTATATTCCCAAGCTTGTGTCGGTACGCCTTGCAAGCTGGTGATAGCGTCTAGGTGAATTTTACCTGCGTCTTTGTCGGCTTTGAGTTTGGGTTTATTTTGGGCGTTTGCGGCTAATTTTTTTTCAAGCCGCTTGAGGGGGTACTTTGGCACGACATTATTTTTTGTGCCAGATAATTTAGGACCATCAAAAGTACGCGCCTCCAAAAAAGAAGAATTAGTCACAAACGCTAAAATGCCATTTTCCGATAAACGATTACTCGCCCACCGAAAAAACCGCGCATATTGATCATAAAGTTTAGTCTTTTGCGCCGTGCTGTTAGCAATGTAAGTCCGTTTAATGGCTTCGTCTATACTCCCCTTGCCATCATACTCACGGTTTTTATTATTGTCATTCTCATTTTGTTGGTTAGCATTATAGGGCGGATTCCCAATAATAACCGAAACGAAGTAACGGAACGTTCAATCTTGCGCTTATTTTGTTCTTGAATCCGCGCCGCATTTTCTTCTCCAAACCCAAGAGATAAAGTTTTCTGTTGATTTTGGTAGCTATGCTCAAAGCCCAAATTATCTAAAGTATCCACAAAACAAATATGCGGAAATTCTTCATATTCGCCCATTTTTTGCTGGTAGGTATATTCAATATTCAGGTTGGCAATATAATAAGGCAAAATCGCTACTTCATTGCAATGAATTTCGTGTTGGTATTTAGCGCGAAGCCTGTTTTTGGGTAAGTATTCAATCAATTCAGTGATAAACGTACCCGTGCCCGTCGCAGGATCAAGAATTTCCACATTTTCATCGGCTAACAAATGATTGAAATGTTTATCTAACAAATAATCGGTACTTTCAATCATAAACCGCACGATTTCATTAGGCGTATAAACAATCCCTAACCTATCCGCCGCTTTTGGGTTATAGCTTTTATAAAAATTCTCATAAATGACTTTGAGAAATTTTTGCTTTTCATGATGGTTGGCAATATTAGCCGCCTCGCGCCGAATGACGGCATAATAACTTTCAATGGATTTCAAAGTTTCGCGGCGCACTTTGCCGATGAAAAAGCTATTAACAACCGCCTCTAATTGTTGGGCAATAATATTTTCCCGATGAAATTGGCTTTCATTAAACACCGTTAAAAAAATATCTTAGGTGAGAATGTGTTGAATAATCATCTCCCGAATATCAAAAGCCTTGATTTTGGGATTAATGGATTGTTGGCATAGCATCAATAAACTTTTAAAAGCGGCTTTAAATTTCTGGTTGCTTTTATCTTGGCTGTCTAGCGTTTTGCGTAAGGTATTGAGAACAGTGGGTAAATCTGTCTTAAAGCATTCAATGGCTTGGCGAAAGTCTTGGACTTGGGGGCGTTCATAATTAATAAAATTGGTGAGCAAGGCATCTAATTTATCCGTTTCTGCCATCGAAACGCGCTGAACTTCTTGCCCAGCTTGAATCAAGATTGCGGTTTGCGAATCTTCAAATAAAATATTGTCATTGGGATAGCCTTTGGCAAATTTCTTTTGAATTTCCTGATCTAAATCATCATCTTGATCTTTACTCTCCCAATAACCCCAAGGCAAGCGCAAGGCATCCTTCACCGTGCCATCGGGATAAACGGTGGTATTGTGCTTAGTGCGATATTCCAATTCTGGGATTAAAATTTTTGGCGCAGCAATAGCCGTTCAATAAATTTTGAAAAGCGACACGAATTGAGGTTTCTTTACGCTCGCCGCCGTATTGGATGATTTTTTCGGTGTGGTAGTTTTGGATTTGTAGTCTGGACATGGTTTTTATCCGTTAAATTCCATACTCGCAAGATAAATTTCTACATCTCTCTCAATTTTTTTCATTAGAAAGCATGAATAGTAATTAGTGTTCAACTTTAAGACATCTTCAATGGGCGTTTTTTGTTCGTGATACTGCTTGATCTTATTGGTGAGTACGGTTTCATCGGAATTAGAGGCTTTAAATTCTTGAATCTTTTCATCCTTGAGCAATTTATCTAATGGTTTTAAAAACATCAAAACGACATTATCATAGATAACTGATACACAAACTCCTCTTAAACTTTCTGCATAGCATTTATAATTTTCGATAGAGTAGGCATAAGTTTGGAAAATATAAGGCTCTTGATTAATACGTTTTGACACTTCAGTTGCATCCTGTAGCAAATAGTCATAATCGCTATCTACACAGAGCAACAAATATTCTCCCGCTTGGATTTTAAGAACCTCCTCCTTTCCTCTGGCTAAATATATTATAATTTTAATTAATTGTTCTTGCCAATCTATGTGTAAAGAAATTTCAGGTTCATCCATAATTAGGATGCAAG
>JSZA02000117.1 GCA_000785145.2 Candidatus Thiomargarita nelsonii | reverse complement strand
TTAGCTTGCGTGACTTATCAGTTACTGTCAGGAAAACATCCCTTTCAAAGAAAAAAAGCGACCATTGCGAAATATAAGAATCTGTCTCCCAACCCCATTAATGGATTAAACAAGAAACAAAATCAGGCACTTTTTCGTGCTTTAGCTTTTTATCGGGATGATAGAACGCTGACGGCGAGTCAATTTTTAGCTGAGCTTTTTCCAAAAAAAAAGTGGTGGCCTGAATCTCGTGCGACGAAAATTGAGCAAAGACGACAGCTAGAAATTGAAAAACAGAAGGTGGCTGAAGAAAGACGACAAGCGGAATTGGCGCGACAGCAAGCTGAGGAAAAAATACGACTGCTAGAACAAGCCGAGGAAAAAATACGACTGCTAGAAATGGCAAAACAGAAGGCGGCTGAAGAATTGGCGCGACAGCAGGCTGATGAAAAAAGACGACAGCTAGAAATTGAAAAACAGAAGGCGGCTGAAGAATTGGCGCGACAGCAGGCTGATGAAAAAAGACGACAACTAGAAATTGAAAAACAGAAGGCGCAAGAAAAGAAAGGCAAACTCTTTAAATTTGAAATCGTCACCGTAAATGCACGAGGAAAAATCATCAAGCGCACCCGCAAACAAGCCAGATACCAAACAGAAGACTTGGGCAAAGGTGTCACGTTGGAAATGGTCTCTATTCCAGAGGGCCGCTTCCTGATGGGTTCACCTGAAACGGAAAAATACAGAAACCGTGAAGGCCCCCAACACCAAGTCACGCTAGAACCCTTCTATATGGGCAAAGATCCCGTCACACAGGCACAATATGAAGCGGTGATGGGCAAGAATCCATCTTGGTTCAAGTCTTGGTTCAAAGGAAAAAATCGCCCGGTAGAAAAGGTTTCATGGCATGATGCCGTAGAATTTTGTGAGCGACTGTCCGAAATGACGGGCAGAACCTATCGTTTGCCCAGTGAAGCACAATGGGAATATGCCGCTCGTGCTGGGACAACGACACCCTTTTACTGTGGTGAGACGATTACCAGCAAATTAGCCAACTACGGTTTGAATCGTAAAAAAACAACCGATGTTGGAAGCTTTCCCCCGAATGCTTTTGGATTGTACGATATGCTGGGAAATGTGTGGGAATGGTGTGCTGATCCTTGGCATAATAACTATGAGGGGGCACCTAGTGATGGCAGTGTATGGGAGGGGGAGGACCCTTATCGGCTGTTGCGTGGCGGCTCGTGGAACCACTCACCGAGCAACTGCCGCTGCGCCTATCGTGACAGCAACACCTCAGGCAACTGGTACTACAGCATCGGATTTCGTCTAGTCGTGTTCGGTGCCGCGTGGACTTAGCCCTTTGCCCTCTTTTTTTTGCCCTCTTTTTTTTACCCTCTTTTTTTTACCCTCTTTTTTTTACCCTCTTTTTTTTACCCTTTTCACTTTTTTTTAATTGTGAATGATGAATTGTGAAAAAAAAAAAAGAAAAAGCGTGAAATTTGACTTCACAATTCACAATTCACAATTACCGCGCCAAAAATTGCTATCGCAACAATAACTACAAAGATTATATTTAATAAAGGATAAATCAAAACAAAATCAATAACTACAAAGCAAGCGTAGGGTGCGTCCCACGCACATTTTTGTCGGTGTAGAACAACTGTGTATGGAGAGATGGTGCGTAGGACGCACCCTACGCTCGCTGGTATCAAAAAAATCCTATTTTTTTAAATTTAAAAAATAGGATTTTTAAGCAAGCGTAGCAAGCGTAGGGTGCGTCCCACGCACATTTTTGTCGGTGTAGAACAACTGTGTATGGAGAGATGGTGCGTAGGACGCACCCTACGCTCGCTGGTATCAAAAAAATCCTATTTTTTTAAATTTAAAAAATAGGATTTTTAAGCAAGCGTAGCAAGCGTAGGGTGCGTCCCACGCACATTTTTGTCGGTGTAGAACAACTGTGTATGGAGAGATGGTGCGTAGGACGCACCCTACGCTCGCTGGTATCAAAAAAATCCTATTTTTTTAAATTTAAAAAATAGGATTTTTAAGCAAGCGTAGCAAGCGTAGGGTGCGTCCCACGCACATTTTTGTCGGTGTAGAACAACTGTGTATGGAGAGATGGTGCGTAGGACGCACCCTACGCTCGCTGGTATCAAAAAAATCCTATTTTTTTAAATTTAAAAAATAGGATTTTTAAGCAGATGTCAAAAAAGACGATGGCTCAAGCCGGAAAGACACTTGTGTCTAACGATGAGTGCTTCGCGGCGGAACGAGAAAAAACTTGGTTTATCTGAATAAACTACGACTGAGTGGCGGCTTGATTATCTACCATCAGGCTTTAGAAATGCCCAAACCATTTGCTCTTCTGGAATACCTCTGCTCATTAAATCATCAGAGATGCCATCATATTCGATATAAACTTTACCATCATGCAAAGTCAGATAAATAATATTGCCATCGACCCCCTATCCCAACCAACTTGCATCAAAAGATAGCGATCTTGTTTTTCATCAAAAACGGGATCAAGTCGAATGGATCCATGTGATGGACGAAATTGGGCATATTTTAAGATAACTTGCTTTATAATGTCTCGATAGATCGTTGTGGTATCCATTGTTGTATCTCAGCTTCATTACTAACGACTTCACCAATAGGCTCACTAAAAATTATTCTACTTTGTCACATTTCAAAAAATCAATGGCTTGTAGGGTGGATATCGCTCTAGCGTATCCACCTGACGAAAATTTATGATAATCTTTTCGGAGTCCAAGATTTATCTTGGGCGCCCAGTATATTATGGAGGACAACATACCACAAATGGCAATCGTTTCGAGACACCTAAGATGCCGGTTTCTCGTTCCTTTGCTCTGCAAAGGAATGCATTCAGGGACGCTCCGTGTCCTGCAACACAGATCGTATTCAGGATGAAAAATCCTATTTGCTTTCCGAAATAGGATTTTTTTTGTATTATCAAGGTTCTCAAAAACCCTATTTATGATAACTAATAACTGATAACTGATAATTTATGGCAAATTTAAAATGGGAGGAGGGTGAGGAGAGAGAGCCCGAACAGGGGCTGGTCATCCGTAACAATTATCGCTTGCTAGAACAGCTTGGCGAGGGTAGCATGTGCGTGGTATGGAAAGCCATCGACTTGATTCAGGAGACAGGGGATGCACGCAATAGCGAGGTAGCCATCAAGTTTTTAAGTCGAAATTTCAAGCGACATCCTGATGCGCTAAAAGCATTGGTACGTGAATTTGACCGCTATAAAAGGCTCAATCATCCTAATATTGTCAAAGCGCATAACTTAGATAGCATCGGTGATACCCATTTTATGGTGATGGAATTATTAAAGGGAATTCCATTAAAGGAATTCATTAAAACTCACCGACAGGGTTTGTCCCTCAGCGAGGCAGAGCCGATCATCAAGGATATGGCTGAGGCACTGGCATACAGTCATCAAAATGGTATCGCGCATTTGGATTTCAAACCCGCCAATGTGTTTTACTCACCTGATGAGAAGATTGCCAAACTCATTGATTTTGGGATTGCGCGACCCCTGGAACAGTCGGAACGGGATGAAACCCGATTTGATCCGGGCACCTTGGGAGCATTAACTCCCTTATGCCAGCTATGAAATGCTATTAGCTTTGGAGCCCGATCAGTGTGATGACAATGAAATGTTATTAAATTTAGAGCCCGATCCGCGTGATGACATTTATGCGTTAGCTTGCGTGACTTATGAGTTACTGTCAGGAAAACATCCCTTTCAAAGAAAAACAGCAACCATGGCGAAATATAAAAAGCTCACCCCAAAACCCATTAAGGGTTTAACCAAAAAACAAAATAAGGCACTTTTACATGCTTTAGCTTTTCTACGACAAAAGAGAACCTTAACGGTGAGTCAATTTTTAGCTGAGCTTTTTCCAGAAAAAAAGAAATCTTCCTGGGTTTTAGTCGGCGGGGGTGTCATTGTTCTGGGACTTGCCAGTTTTGCAGCATGGGAACATTTCAAACCCACGCCAGAAGACACCGGAAATAGACCAATATCTGTCATTCAAGAACAACCCCAAGTGATGCCGCCTGAGCCAGAAAATTGAGCGTCTTGTACTCTTAGTTCTTCATTAGTGCTCTCAAGTTTTCTCATCGAGAGATAACTACGGACTTGATAGCATTAATTAACTTGGTGGAGTTTTCTGTTTTTATTCGTTGTTGAACATTAGTTGTACTCACCCAAGCATTGCGACAAAAAACGTAGAACTAAGAGTTGTAGGAGTCCAAGATTTATCTTGGACGTCTTGTAGGAGAAGTTTGAATGCGTAAGTCCTAAAATCAGTTTATTTTAAATAAATAGTTATATTTTTAAAATAGTTGGTGGGTGCAGCGAAGCTCTACCCACCCTACAAAAAAATTTATGTATAAGTGAGTGCGCTTCGCGGCGGAACGATAAAAAAAACTTGGTTTATCTGACTGAGTGGCGGCTTGATTATCTACCATCAGGCTTTAGAAATGCCCAAACAATTTGCTCTTCAGGGATACCTCTGCTCATTAAATCATCAGAGATGCCATCATATTCGATATAAACTTTACCATCATGCAATGTCAGATAAATAATATTGCCATCGACTCCCTATCCCAACCAACTTGCATCAAGAGATAGCGATCTTGTTTTTCATCAAAAACGGGATCGAGTCGAATGGATCCATGTGATGGACGAAATTGGGCATATTTTAAGATAACTCGGCTGAATCTACGATAAGTGCTATAGTTTTTCAGATAAATAATTTCACAAAGGGCAACCATAAAGGATTGCCCCTACAGGGGAATATTGTATGTAGGGGCAATCCCTTGTGGTTGCCCTGAGCTTTGATAGGTGGATACGCTAGAGCGATATCCACCCGACGAAAATTTATGATAATCTGACAAAGTAGAACTAATAAATAAGCTACAGACAACTGATAACTGATAACAATTATCTGTACAGAGCCTTCCCGCAACAAACTTTTCGGAGTCCAAGATTTATCTTGTATTATGGAGGACAACATGGCAAAGCAACAAGACACATCACTGCTTGCACAAGTGATGGAGCAAACGATCAAGCAAAGCGAAGAAGCCCAGAAAGGTCTAAAAACCTTATTCGCAGAAATCCAACCAAAACCTAAAGGAGAAAAAGTTAATAAAGCCATTATCGAACAGATGATCGCTAAAATTGACAACAAATTGAGTGAACAACTCGATGAAATTTTACATCATCAAGAAATCCAAAAAATGGAATCTGCTTGGCGCGGATTAAAGTTTGTGATAGACAGAACCAACTTCCGCGAAAACATCAAAATTGAATTACTCAATGTCTCCAAACAAGACTTATTCGATGATTTTGAAAAATCGCTCGACATTATCAAATCGGGATTATATAAACAAATCTCTAGCCCCGTGGGTGCCATGATTGCCAACTATGATTTTGGCCCGAAAGCACCTGATATTAAACTGCTACAAAATGTAGCGAATGTAGGCGCAAACGCATCAGCACCGTTTATTGCAGCGGCGGGGACCCAATTTTTGACTGGTGAAGACTTAGGTCCTCAATACCACAAATGGCAATCGTTTCGAGACACCCAAGATGCCTGTTATGTGGGCTTAACCATACCACGTTTTCTCTTGCGCTTGCCTTATTCACCAGAATCGAAACCCGTGAAAGCCTTTAACTATGAAGAAAAAGTCCAAGCCTCTCACCATTATCTGTGGGGCAATAGCGCTTATGCCTTTGCCACCCGTTTGACAGACAGCTTTGCCAAATACCGTTGGACTACGAATATCATTGGACAAGACAACGGAGCAGTAGAAGATTTGCCCCTTCATCAATATGAAACCAAAACAGGAAAAATTAAAACCCAATTCCCGACAGAAATATTAATCTCGGAACAGCGCGAATATGAACTAGCAGAACAAGGGTTTATTCCCCTAACTATGCAGCGGGATAGCGCCGTCTTTTTCTCTGCCAATTCCGTGCAAAAAACCAAATTTTTTGGCACCAGCGGCAAAGAATCTGAAAACAACTACAAGTTAGGCACCCAATTGCCCTACCTGTTTCTCATCAATCGCCTAACACACTATATAGCTAAAATCCTGCAACGCGAACAAATTGATAGCGGGCGTGCAGATTTAGAAATCAGACTGAACCAATGGATAGGGCAATATGTTCATAAACAACCCTTAAAAGCGGCTAAAATTTTCGTTGAAGAAGTAGAAGCCGGTTGGTATCGAATTCATATCAAAGTGCGTCAGAATTTGAAAGATAAGGATTTTACTTTCTCATTGGAATATCAATTGGAAAAAAAATAGGGCGCCCAAGATAAATCTTGGACTCCGCCGCGAAGGAGTCCAAAATTTATTTTGGACGAGGCGCCCAAGATAAATCTTGGACTCCTTAAAAAACTTGTGTCGGCTCGATGAGTGGGATGAAAAATCCTATTTCTTGAAGAAATAGGATTTTTTTTGTATTATCAAGGCACTCAAAAATATATTTATGATACTTGATAACTGATAACTGATAACTGTTTAAATGTCAAAAATAAGCCAATCAATCATTATGGCAGCCTTATTATACCCTGTCATCGTCCAAGCACTTGACACACGCTTAGCACTTATCATTGGCAATGGCGGCTATCAAGGTGATGCCTCTTTAAGCAATCCCGTCAATGATGCCACCGATTTAGCGGCAGCACTGAAAAATAGACTGGGTTTTGAGGTCATTCATAGAACAAACCTCACCGTGAAAGAAATGCGCTCTGAGATTGAACAATTTGGCCAACAGTTACGCGGTATGGGATTATTTTATTATGCCGGACATGGTATGCAAGTAGGCGATGAAAATTACTTAATCCCCATCGGGGCAGAGCCTGCCTTGTTTAATAGCCATTATAATTTGGATGAAAATACCCTCAAAATCAGCTTTATATTAAAAACCATGCAAGACGCTGGCAATGAAGTCAATATCATCATTTTAGATGCTTATCATAAAAACCCTTTAGATCGGGAGCGTCTGGTGGGGCTGAAACATGCACAGTCATTAATCGCTTATGCCGGTAGAGACGGCGAAGTGGGTTTGGAAGGCATTTATGCGGCATCCCTCATTGACGAAATAAACCATAATCCCAATTTATCGATCCTGCAATTGTTCACCCGAGTGCGGGCGGCTGTGCGTGACAAAACAGGCAAATTACAATCTCCTGGATTTTATTCTGAATTAGATCAGGATTTTTGTTTAGTGGGAGAATGTCGCCATAGCGAACTGATATATAAACTATTGAAATGGTGGCAACCCCTCTTTATCCTAGTCATAGCTTTTGGGCTGATATGGCTGGCATGGCGGCAAAAGTGGGTAAATGCTGTGGTTTTTGCGTGGCCTGAATATCGTGCGACGAAAATTGAGCAAATACGATATGCACTAATGATGCAGAAAAAGCCATATCAGCAAAGACAGGAAGAAAAAAAAGGAAAACTTTTTCAATTTCAAATCGTCACCGTAGATGTACGGGGAAAAATCATCAAGCGCACCCCCAAAAAAGCCCGTTACCAAACAGAATATTTGGGCAAAGGCGTCACGCTGGAAATGGTCTATATTCCAGAGGGCAGCTTCCTGATGGGTTCACCTGAAACAAGGCGATACAACGATGAAAATCCCCAACACAAAGTCATGCTAGAAGGATTCTATATGGGCAAATACCCCGTCACACAGGCACAATATGAAGTGATAATGGGCAATAATCCATCTTGGTTCAAAGGAAAAAATCGCCCGGTAGAATGGGTATCATGGCATGATGCCGTAGAATTTTGTCAGCGATTGTCCGAAATGACATGCATAACCTATAGCTTGCCCAGTGAAGCACAATGGGAATATGCCGCTCGTGCTGGGACAAGGACAGCCTTTTACTTTGGTGAGACGATTACCAGCGAGTTAGCTAACTACAATCATAATCATAGGAAAACAACCCAGGTTGGAAGCTTTCCCCCGAATGCTTTTGGATTGTACGAGATGCACGGAAATGTGTGGGAATGGTGTGCTGATCCTTGGCATGAGAACTATGAGGGGGCGCCTACTGATGGCAGCGTCTGGGAGGGGGAGGACCCTTATCGACTGCTGCGTGGCGGCTCTTGGTACGATTTTCCGAGTCTCTGCAATTGCGTCATTCGCAGCAGGCTCACCTCAGACTTCCGGCTCAACAGTGTCGGTTTTCGTCTGGTTGCCTTCAGTGCCATCTGAGCTTAGTCTAAACGTCCAAGATAAATCTTGGACTCCTTCTCATGAAACTCGAACTGATAACTTATGAAAACACAAAAAAATCCCTTATGGAAAAAAATCCTCATTATTCCTGCTATCGCCATTGGAATAATCATACTATTTTTCCAACAACAAGGACGTGAAAGTCCCCAACAAAATCCCTTTACCGAACCGACAATCAATGTCCGAGTCATCGAAGTCCCCATGGTCAACGTTATCCCCCGTGCCTTGGCTTATGGAAATATCCAGCCCGACACCGTATGGGAAGCCGTTGCTGAAGTCAGCGGCAAAATCGTTGAAAAGCACCCACAACTGAAACAAGGCATGATACTAAAAAGTGGTGAATTATTGCTACGCATTGATCCCACTGATTATCAATTGGCGATAGCCCAATCCAAAGCTAACTTACAATCTATTCAAGCCCAACGGAATGAATTGAAAATTAAGGAACAAAATACGCGGCTCTCACTCAAAATTGAAAAAAAAGTATTAAAGGTAGCCCAAAAAGAATTGGATAGGCAGCGTCAACTTTTAAAAAGGAAAGTGGTTAGCACAGATGCAGCGGACAAACAAGAGCGGACCGTGTTAGCACAAACTCAACAAGTACAATCGCTCCAAAATACCCTTAACCTGATTCCCGCAGAGCGTCAAGTACTTAAAGCACAATTAGCCGTTGCACAAACCCAATTAGATAGTGCGAAAATCAATCTCGAACGCACCACCATCCGCTTACCATTTGATGCGCGTATTGCACAAGTGAATATAGAAAAAAACCAATTTACTCAACAAGGGAAAGTATTGGTTGTGGCAGACAGCATTGATGTTGCCGAAGTCCCAGCCCAAATTGCCATGCAAAATGTGCGTCATCTATTACATCCCAGTTCAAAAATCGATATCAGCAACCTACCCAAAGTTTTTGGACTATCTGCAACAGTACGAATACGTCAAGGCGATTTTAAAATAGAATGGCCTGGCCGTTTTGTCCGCGCCAGCGATGCGGTTGATCCACAAACGCGCACTCTTAGCATAGTTATTGCCGTGGATAACTCCTATCGTCAAGCTATACCCGGGATTCGTCCTCCCCTGATAAAAAATATGTTTGTAGAAGTCGAACTACGTGGCAAACCTCACCCTGACCGTTTAATTATTCCCCGTTCCGCTATACATAATAAACAAGTTTACATAGTGAATCAGGAAAGTCGCCTAGAAAAAAGATCCCTAGACATTGAATTTTTTCAAAGCAACTTTATTGCAGTTAAAAATGGCCTGAAAAAAGGAGACGTGGTGATAGTCTCCGACTTAATTCCCGCGATTGAGGGGATGTTGCTCAAGCCTGTTGTGGATACAAAAATGACAGAAGCCTTATTAAATGAGGCACAAGGTAAGGGAGAACTTAAGTAAAATTCTTTGCCTCGCGTCGAGGCAGGCACTCACTCCGCACAGCGAAGTTACTTCGTTTCCCACGCAGAGCGTGGGAACGAGAAATGCCATTAAGCCTGTCCTCCCGACCTTAGTGAGGTTTGTAGGGTGCGTCCTACGCACCTGTGATGTACCAAAAGGTGCGTAGGACGCACCCTACATTATGCGTAGGACGCACCCTACATTACCCGTCTTGACAGAGTACGAGTCCCTTAAACATCCTTTGTAGGGTGCGTCCTACGCACCTGTGATGTACCAAAAGGTGCGTAGGACGCACCCTACATTACCCGTCTTGACAGAGTACGAGTCCCTTAAACATCCTTTGTAGGGTGCGTCCTACGCACCTGTGATGTACCAAAAGGTGCGTAGGACGCACCCTACATTACCCGTCTTGACAGAGGGGATAGGAGTCCCTAGTCAAGACGGGTATTGTAGAGCCCAGTGATGCTTCACAACGGCTCTATTTCAGCACCAGAGTGGTATGGATATTGGAGCCCGGATGCACTAGCCTGACTTTTAGCAGGACAGGATTTGCAATACCTTCTCTCGTTCCCACCCTGAGCAAAGGAATGCCTGTAGCGACGCTCTGCGTCGCGTATTTTAATTAATATAAAACTCAAACAAGGAAACCACAAATGATTCGATTTTTTGCCGCCCACCCCACCGCTGCCAACCTAGTTATGATCATTCTCATAATCTTAGGAATCATTGCAGCGCCCAAACTCCAACGCGCCACCTTCCCCGACTTCACCGCTGGCGAAGTCCAAATCACTGTCCCATACCCAGGCGCCTCTGCCGAAGAAGTGGAAGATGCCATTTGTCAGCGCATAGAAGATGCCGTTGATGGTATCAATGATGTAGAAGAAGTACGCTGTGAAGCAAAAGAAGGATTAGCCACCGCAGTCATCAAATTGCGCGACGGGGGAAATTTTGATCGCTTTATGGATGATGTCAAAACAGAAATTGAAGCGATTGACAATTTTCCAGAACAAACGGAATTACCCATTATCAAAGCCTTGGGGCGTACTGATCACGTCGTTTCTATCGCAGTGACGGGACCCATGAGTGCAACCGATTTAAAAGTTTATGCCGAACAAATCAAAGACAGTTTACTCTTAGTCCCAGAAATTTCTCAAGTCGATATTGAAGGTTTTTCAGACCACCAAATCCGTATTGAATTACCCGCCCATACCTTGCAACAATATGGTCTCAGTGTAGCAGAACTTGCAAACGTGATTAGTCAGCAAAGCATTAACTTACCCGCCGGCAGCATTGAAACCCAGGCTGAAAATGTACTGATTCGTTTTGTCGATGAGCGGCGCACGCCACAAGCCTTTGAAAATTTAATTGTGGTTGCCAACAGCAGCGGCGCGGAAATTCGTCTGGGCGATATTGCCCATATCACTGATCGTTTTGAATTAGATGAAAACAAAATACTATTTAATGGAGAACGCGCCGCGATTTTAAAAATTAGCAAAACCAAAACAGAAGACAACCTCATCATTGGTGATGCCGTCAAAGCATTTGTAGATAAAGCGCAACAAACAGCCCCCCCTGGCGTTCGTTTTAGCTTGACCGAAGACAGATACTCTATCGTCCGTGATCGATTAAATTTACTCCTCAAAAATGGTGTACAAGGACTGATATTAGTGGCTATGACACTTTGGCTATTTTTTAGCTTTCGCTTTGCTTTTTGGGTAGTCATGGGATTACCCATCTCCTTTTTAGGCACCATTTTCTTTATGCAACTGCTGGGGCAATCCTTAAACATGCTCACCATGGTCGGCTTACTCATTGCGATTGGACTCATCATGGACGATGCCATTGTCATTTCTGAAAATATTGCCACCCAGTTACGCAAGGGCAAATCCGCACTACAAGCCGCTATAGATGGAACACAAGAAGTGGGACTCGGCGTATTTTCTTCATTTTTAACCAGTTTATGCATGTTTGTGCCATTAGCTTTTTTAGAAGGCGATATCGGAAAAGTACTCAAAGTAATGGCCGTTGTCCTGATACTCACCTTAACTATCAGCCTCATTGAAGCCTTCTTAATTTTACCCCATCACATGGCGCATTCTCTTGCCCAAACAAGCCGCCCCAACCGTTTTCGCCAATGGATTGAAAAGAAAATGGAATGGATACAAAATCAGCTATTAGGACGACTGGTAGATTGGATCGTCAATTGGCGTTATCTCTTTATAGGACTACTCATTGCGACATTCCTCAGCTCTATTGGCATGTTAACCAGTGGCAAAGTGAAATTCAGTGCCTTTCCAGAAATTGACGGAGATATTATCCAAGCCCGTATATTATTGCCACAAGGGACACCACTGGCGCGTACTGAAGCCGTTGTAGAACAAATCACCGCCGCCTTAGAACGAGTCAATATTGAATTGAGTCCATTTCAGCCTGAAGCACAAACTTTAGTCAAAAATATCCACATTCAATATAACAAAAACACTGATGCCCATGAAGTTGGCCCCCACGTTGCCACCGTCACAGCCGACTTATTGACGGCAGAAGTGCGTCAAGGACAAATTGATGATATTATCCAACGGTGGCGAACAGAACTGGGTGATTTACCCGATCTGCTGAATATTAACTTCAAAGAGCCAGTGATTGGACCAGGCGGATTACCCATTGACATTCGTTTACAAGGACAGGATTTAGAAAAACTAAAAGCGGCTTCATTGGCATTACAAAATTGGCTCAATCGCTACCAAGGCGTCTTTGATTTGTCCGATGACTTACGACCTGGAAAGCCAGAAATTCGACTACGCTTAAAAGAAGGCGCTTTAGCTTTAGGCTTTGATGCCGCCACCATTGCTAATCAATTACGTTCAGCCTATTACGGTTATACTGCCAGCGAAATTCAAGTCGGACCAGAATCTTATGAAATTGATGTACGTTTAGACTCATTAGATAAAGATAGTCTCGCTGATTTTAACTATTTCACCTTAACCAGCAAAGACGGACAACAAGTGCCACTGACGGCAGTTGCCGAGATTCAAATGGCACGCGGCTATGCACGCCTCCATCGTATCAATAACCAACGCACAGTGACTATACAAGGAGAAGTTGACAGGCGTATTTTAAATGTGAATGAACTTATCCAAGAAACCAAACAACAATTTATGCCAAGCTTTCAGCAACGCTACCCAACGATAAAGGTCACTTTTGAAGGCTCAACAAAGGAAGGCGGAAAAACAGGCCGCTCAGCCCTTCAATCCTTTATGCTGGGATTATTGGGTATTTTTGTGCTACTGAGTTTCCAATTTCGCAGTTATTTTGAACCGCTCGCGGTAATGATAGCCATCCCGTTTGCCTTTATTGGCGTTATTTGGGGACATTGGATAATGGGATTCGACATTACCATGCCAAGTGTGGTTGGATTTATATCACTAGCGGGCATTGTAGTCAATGACTCTATTTTGCTCGTCACCTTTTTAAAAATGCGAATCAAGGCAGGATTATCGATTCATGAAGCCGCCAGCAGCGCTAGCCGAGAGCGTTTTCGAGCCGTACTACTCACCTCTATGACGACGATTGCAGGACTCATACCGATATTATCAGAAACCAGCCTACAAGCACAAATTTTGATACCGTTAGTAACCAGTTTAGTTTTTGGACTGATTGCATCCACCTTACTGGTGTTATTGGTTGTGCCCACTTTATATACTATATTGGAAGACTTTGGTTTGACTGAAAATGTAGAAGAAGGCGATATGCAAACAACCAAAAATCCTATTTTTTGAAAAAATAGGATTTTGGAGTCCAAGATTTATCTTGGACGTCCAAGATAAATCTTGGACTCCTTTTATACCAACTGGCTACCTGCCCTTGCAAAAAAACCTAATACCCACCATTATCAGCCTTGATAAATCTGTTTTCCGCCAGCGGAAATGGTTTTTAAGAGGGCAGTGGCTAAATAAGTAGGTACACATAAATGAACGGTTCTAAAAAAATACAAGCGGAAAGGGATTATACCTTGACTCGCTATAGGGTATATAAAGTTGTCGAACAGAAACTCAAGCGTATTTTTGAAAAGCCTATCAGACTAAGTAGTATAGATGATAAGGCTTTGAAATATTGGCAAGAAATTTGGCTGCCGCATAACTATAGATACCCGCCAGACGGTGGATGGGATTGGCAAGAAAAGAGAACAAACGTGAAACGGACAACACCTGAGAGATTTGAAGTTGCTATCTGGCACAATGAGATACTTTGTGGATTAGCCTTGGGTAAGCCGTCAAAGGGGACTAGCCATAATGCCATTTATCTTATGGAAGGCTCTCCCATCAAGCACCCATTGAATGCCTTAATCACAAGAATAGTCATGGAAGTGGGCATTGTTTATGCCAATGATTTAGGCAAGAAACATTTAATGCTAGTTGATCCTTTAGAAAAAATGATCAAAGTTTATACAAAAAGATATGGCTTTGAGTTTAGAACCGCGAAAACTTATCCGAAACGTTTTTGTATCAAAAAGGTATAGATATGTCCACTATTGAAAACAATGTGCTAGTTTTGAGTAAAGCAGACGAAGAAGAACTACGTTTAGCTTATGATCTCTTCCGTTCAGATCGTCCCTTAACTGAAGAGGAAGAAAGGGTGTTGTACGATCCCACTCAAGATCAGATACCTACCCTAGCCCAAGTCAGAAAAAGACAGGAGAAATATCGGTATCGGAGCCCTTTCAGCAAACCACCAAAAGTGCTCACCGACATTCCTCTAACACCCCCTGAGGTGCATGAACAATCTCTCAGTGCCTTGAATCGTGTTGATAAATTACATGCAAAAGCTAAGGAAATAGCAGACTTGGCTTTTATAGCAGGAATGGAAAATCAAATGGATAAAATCAAGCCGCTATATAAACAAGCATTTGATTATGAAGCTAAAGCAGCAATGTTGTCAGCACCAAGCAATGAAGTTGAACTCACTCCAGCAATGTTGTTTGAAAGTGCTGCCGATCTGGCTTTGGATGCTGAAGCTTATCAAGAAGCCGAACAAATGATTGAATTGGGTTTGTCCGCTGAGACTCTTATAGAGGATACCGAAAAATTATTAGGCTTGTTGGATTACTTAGCTGATATTTATTATGAGAACGGCGAGTATAAAAAAGCCCAACCTTTGTTTGAAAAAGCCTTAGCGATTCGTGAGGAGAGATTGGAGGAGGATCATTGGACAATTCCTCATGCAATAAATAACTTAGGGCTAGTCTATCAAGCCCAAGGCAAATATAACAAAGCCCAACCCTTGTTTGAAAAAGCCTTGGCTATTCGTGAGAACACTTTGGATGCGGCGCATCCCGATGTGGCAACTTCTCTTAATAACTTAGGTATGCTCTATCAAAAACAAGGCGAATACGATAAAGCTCAACCCTTGCTTGAAAAAGCTTTAGCACTTCGAGAGAAAATATTAGGGATTGAACACCCGACGGTAGCCACTTCTCTCAATCAGTTGGGAGTGTTCTACCAAGAAAAAGCTAAACGCTTGTTTGAAAAAGCTTTGGCGATTCTACAAAGGAGTACGACTCCCCCACAGGATCGCAACCTTGAAAAATTATCTCAAGGCAAACAGATACTGTTTCATTAAACTTTTAAGTTAGCAAACTATTCGCGGAACGTTGAAATAGTCGCAAGCGTAGGGTCAATGCCATTAAGTTAAGGTTTTTTGTCGGGTGGGCGAGAGCGATACCCACCATTGTTATAAATTTACGCCCGGATCTTCGTTTCAACTATTTGGTGGGTTGGGCGTCCCGCCACTTCGTCTCGCTCCGCTCTACCCACCCGACAAAAAAAACGTATTTATGCTTAACTTAATGGCATTGAAGCGTAGGGTGCGTCCTGGGCACAAATAAAGTGCCCCAGAGGTGCGTGGGACGCACCCTACGCTCGCTTAACTTAATGGCATTGACTTAACGGCTTAGGCATTTTTTTTGATTAGGAGTTAACTGCAAAACAAAATATTTCAAGCATCCGTCAATAAAAATGGGGCTTGAGCATTTTGAGGGCAATTTTCAAATTGAAGTATATACCTAAAGCCATTGGTCGTTTGGCCGATTTTCGATATTTTTCCTTCTTTTTCTGCTTTTTACTTTTCGGCAGGGGCTTATCTCTCGCCATTATCCTCTCCAAACACTAACTTGCCAATGAAGGGAATCGCGCCATATTTACCTTTAAAATAATCACTTTGATAATTGTCATCAGCCGTCCGCTCATAGTCGGCTAATGAATATAAATCAGTTGAGCCATATTGGTCTTTTTCCGTGAACAAAATTTGATCTCGACGGAAAAAACGATGGCTCAATAAATGAGTATCATGCGTCGCAAAAATCAGTTGAGCGTGATTTGGATTCTCCTTGCTTGAATTAAATAAGTTGATGATAAAACGCATTATCATGGGATGTAGTTTGGAGTCTAACTCATCAACCACCAGCGTATTGCCATTTTTCAATGTTTCTATAATGGGTCCAGACAAGGCAAATAACTTTTGAGTGCCTTCGGATTCATTTTGACCCAGGCTCCAATTTATAGAGTGAGTCATCTCTCCCTTGGCATTGAAAACACGGTGTTTCGTCACCACCATTTTGGCATTGGAAAGGAGCATTTTTTTCACATCTTCGGGTAGTTCTTGTTCGGCAATTTCACCCACTTCTATGTCTTCAATTGCCGTGTCAGCCGTTTGCATAAATTTTAAAATGTCAGCTTTGTAGTGACGCTCTTTTAATTTCTTAAAAGTAAAACCTTTGAACGTTTCCTCTTGAGTGGCAAACAAGACTTTGAATTCATGAGTGAACCAATCCATGACTTTTCTAGAAATTTCGCCATTAAATTGCGAAACCACGGATAAAAAAAGTGCCCTTTCTCTCGTCAGTTTGGGTCGCTTAAATTCAACCAATGGCTCACCTTCTTTAAAATCTTTACCCAGTTCGACGGTGTAAGCGGCGTTCTCAAATTGTCTCTCAAATAATTTGAGTTCTTGTTCTTCAGGTGCATAATAGAGCCATTCTTGATGAACACGCTTTTTGTCAATGATAAAACCGTAACGGTAATAGACATCCTGGGATAAGAAACTGATTTCAAACTCACTCGGAGCATTTAAGGTTTCTGTACTCAGTTCAAAAGGTTTAACATCGATTTCTTCTTCTGATTTGGACTCTAATGAATTGATAACAAAATGTCTCATAAACCATAAGGCTTTGATGAGATTGCTTTTACCACTGGCATTGGCACCATAGATAACAGCCGTTTTAAGTAATTTTTGTTCTCCCACGATATTGTATCTTTCATGTCCGCTGATATCGTCAAGAGCAAATAGGCTCAAGGTGATTTCATCTTTAAAAGAAAGAAAATTCTTGACGCTAAATTCTAATAACATGTTTTTTTCCAAGATGAACGGGTGATATAGTGCTCCTAAATCAGTCGTCAAAAAATGGCCACAAAAAAATCCTATTTATTGAAGAAATAGGATTTTTAAATTTGACAGCCTTTATAATAACATTATTACTGCTACCCGCCCACGCTCATCGAGCCGACACAAGTGTCTTTCCGACTTGAGCCTTTGATTTTTTTTGATGCCAACTTAAAAATCCTATTTTTTAAAAAAATAGGATTTTTTTGATGCCAACTTAAAAAAAACTACCACGTTTCATTATTATATAAAAGGAGTCCAAGATTTATCTTGGACGAGCCAAAATGCTGTCGATATTTCTCTAAAATAAGTCTATACTTAAAAATGAACTTACCCTTAAAGGATAAACAACATGTGGTCAATATTGACAGCCTTTATAATAACATTATTACTGCTACCCGCCCACGCCAGTGAGCGCCCCGCCAGTCTTGCCGATGGCGTTAATCCGGGCACCCTATCCGTTAAAAAAATCGGTGGCGAAAAACCCGATAAAAAACTGGAAATGCCGCTAAAACATACCGATGTCAAAATCGAAGTTTCTGGCTTTGTCGCAAGTGCCACCGTCACGCAGCACTATCATAACCCGTTTAAAAAGCCAATTGAGGCCGTTTACACTTTCCCCCTGCCAAACGATGCTGCGGTCGATGATATGCAAATGATCATTGGTCAGCGCACTATCAAGGGCCTTATCAAACGTCGAGAAGAAGCTCGCAAGATTTATGAACAAGCGCGAGATAGAGGGCAACGGGCTTCATTGTTAGAGCAAGAGCGCCCCAATATCTTTACCCAATCCGTCGCCAACATTATGCCCGGCGATAATATTACGATTACAATTCGCTATGTCAATATCCTGCGTTATGCCGAAAGTCATTATGAATTAGTTTTCCCCATGGTTGTGGGACCTCGCTATATTCAGGGCAATGTGCCCGACGCATCTCGTATCACGCCGCCCGTGCTCAAGCCGGGTGAGCGCACGGGACACGATATTGCCTTATCCGTCAAATTGGATGCTGGTGTGCCGATTAAAAATGTGCATTCGAGTTCTCATGTCATTAACACTCAATCTATTAATCGGCATGAAAAACAGATCCAACTTCACCAAGCTGACACAATACCCAATAAAGATTTTGTCTTGCGCTATGACGTAGCGGGCAAAGCCCCCGAAATGGCCACAATTGCTCACCATGACGAGCGTGGCGGATTTTTCACCTTGATGATTCAACCACAGCGCACTGTCAGCGATGCTCAAGTCATTCCTCGTGAACTGATCTTTATTGTTGACACCTCCGGCTCAATGCGTGGATTTCCGATTGAAAAATCTAAAGAAGCGATGCGAATGCTCATCAAAGGCATGCGTTCAACTGATACCTTTAATGTCGTGCGCTTTGCTGGAGATACGGGCACATTATGGAACAAACCGATGCCTTATACTCAAGCTAATGTCGCTCAAGCCTTGCGTTATGTGGACAGTTTCCAAGGCAGGGGGGGCACAGAAATGCGTAAAGGTATCCTAGATGCTTTGGCGCAACCTGCCGCTGATGGCTATTTACGCATTGCTTTTTTATTAACTGATGGATATGTCGGTGATGAATTCCGTATTTTTCAAGCCATTGAAAATGAGAAACGCGGCGCGAGAGTGTTTAGTTTGGGCGTAGGCGCCTCAGTTAATCGCTACCTGTTAGATAGGGCGGCTGAAATTGGACGAGGCGAAGCCTTTTATGTGCGCCAAGATGAAAACAGCGACAAAGTCATCAAGCAATTTTTCCAGCGCGTAGATCGTCCCGCCTTAGCGCATATCGAAATCGACTGGGGCAATCTTGATGTCACTGAACTTTCTCCAGCTAAGGTGCCCGATTTATGGGCGGGGCAACCGATTCGTATTCATGGACGCTATAGCAACGGCGGAGAAGAGACTATCGTTGTGCGTGGACAACTGGCAAATCAGCCTTATGAACAGCGACTACGTGTCAAACTACCCCAAAACGCGCCCGCCCATGAAGCGATGGCAAGCGTATGGGCTCGACAACAAGTACGTCAATTGATGAGACAAATGGTACGCGCAGGGCAAACCAAAGAATTGATTGAAAAAGTCACACAATTGGGATTGACATTTCGCTTAATGACGCAATGGACGAGCTTTGTAGCGGTAGAAGAAAAAATCGTCAATGTTGATGGCAAACCGCAAACGGTGGTTCAACCGGTAGAAATGCCAGAAGGAGTCTCTTATGAAGGCGTATTTGGTGAACAACAAATGCCCGCTCCGGTTGTTATGCGTGGAATGAGGGCTAAAAGCTTTAAATCAGCACCGCAGGCATCATACAGCTTCAACAACAGATACGCATCGCCACCCACCGTAGGCAACGCGCCGCCGCAACAAGCTAGGGCTGTTGCTCCAAAACTCAAAAAGAGTAATGACATTCGCTTTGCGCCCGGAGATGCCAGCTTGAGTGCTCAAGTCAAACGCCTTTTGGATAAACTAGCGGCGCAAATTTGTCGAGCCCATATCAAGAAAATTGTGATTACTGGACACGCGGATAGCAGCCCAGCGGATAATTTTAAACATAAATTATCACTTCAACGCGCTATCGCAGTGGCCGATTATTTGATGATTCAATGCCCTGCCCTCACTTCTGACAAATTGATGGTAAGAGGAGAAGCGGATCGGAAACCTGTCGCTGATAATAGTACTGAAATTGGACGTGCTAAAAATCGGCGGGTGGAGATTAAAATCAAGAGATAAGATTTTCTCGTTCCGCCGCGAAGTGCTCATCGTAATAAGTTGATTGTCTCGTAGTAGGTAGGCGATAAATCGCCTACTACGAGCCGGTTTCTTTTTATTTCCAATAATGTCTATTATATTGGATTAACATTGACGCTTGTTTATGTATAAACATACAATAAAATCTATACCGTTTGAATGGGATCCTAACAAGGCAGCCACTAACCTGAAAAAACATGGCATTGACTTTGCTGATGCTGTGTCAGTATTTAATGACAGCCATGCTATCAGCATAGATGATCCCGATTTTGACGAAGAACGATTTGTTACCATTGGAATGGATATGTATGCTCGTATTCTTATCGTGGTTTACACCTATCGAGGAGATGCCATTCGATTAATTTCTGCTCGTCAA
Organism: Candidatus Thiomargarita nelsonii; assembly: GCA_000785145.2. Taxonomy (GTDB): domain Bacteria; phylum Pseudomonadota; class Gammaproteobacteria; order Beggiatoales; family Beggiatoaceae; genus Thiomargarita; species Thiomargarita nelsonii_B. Next base: position 386 of record JSZA02000117.1, on the reverse strand, counting down.
GCCGAAAAACATGAACATAAACAATATAAAGGTTGACTTATGAGAAATGAATATGATTTCAGCGACGGTAAACGTGGGCCAGTTATTCCGCTTGAGCCGGATCAGGTGCGTCTTACCCTCTACTTAGATGCCGATCTCATCAACTATTTCAAGGAACACGTCCACAAAGCGGGGGGGGGTAGTTACCAAAGCTTGATCAACAACGCATTACATGAGTACATTGAACAGCAAAAGGAATCGTTGGAAGCTACGAGGCAAAGCGTCATTCGTGAAGAACTTCCAGTGGTGAGTCAATGCCATTAAGTTAAGGTTTTTTTGTAGGGTGGGTAGGGGCAATCCCTTGTGGTTGCCCGCGCAACATCGTTATGGTAGCCCCAACCCACCAT
>JSZA02000114.1 GCA_000785145.2 Candidatus Thiomargarita nelsonii | reverse complement strand
CAATTTGTTTTTTTGGAGTACAAAGCTTTAGCTTTGTACTGTCTGACAAAGCTAAAGCTTTGTACTCCAACACGTAGGGGGAAAATAATGTTTAAAAGTGGACTTTACGCCATCACCGATAATAAACTCATCAAAGCTGATCGACTGATAGAGAGCGTAGAACAAGCCATTATCGGCGGTGCCAAAATCATCCAATATCGTAACAAAAATCAAAAAGAAGGCATTGAACAAGCGCAAGCACTCTGCCGCTTATGTCAAAAATACAACAGGCATTTTATCATCAATGATGACATAGCACTCGCACAACAAATCGGCGCAGACGGTGTACATATTGGCAAAAACGACGCTAAACTTGAGGCGGCACGGGCAATACTCGGAGAGCAGGCTATCATAGGCGTATCTTGTTATAATCAACTCTCTTTAGCACAAGAGGCTGTCAATGCTGGCGCAAATTATGTCGCTTTTGGGCGTTTTTTTAGTTCTCATACCAAACCACAAGCCGTTTCATGCAGCATTAAAGTCTTACAAAAAGCGCGTCAAATGCTCAAATGCCCAATCGTTGCCATAGGCGGTATTACGCCCAATAATGGTGCAAAACTTATCGCCGCTGGTGCCGATAGTTTAGCCGTGATACAGGGATTATTTGGACAAGCGAATATTACAGCAGCCGCTCAAGCTTATACACAATTATTCAAGGAAAATAGATGACAAGCTCACATCAACATTTTATGGCAGCCCAACAACATATACCTGGCGGTGTCAATTCGCCCGTTCGCGCTTTCAAAGGCGTAGGCGGAGATCCTATTTTTATTCAACGTGCCCAAGGGGCTTATCTCTACGATACAGATGATAAAGCATATATTGATTATGTCGGCTCATGGGGACCCATGATTGCTGGACATGCACACCCAAAAGTGCTAAAAGCGGTGCAAGAGACAGCCGCAAATGGGCTCAGTTTTGGTGCGCCGACTTTAATTGAAACGCGCATTGCAGAAAAAATCTGCGAATTGGTACCCTCAATCGAATTAGTACGCATGGTAAACTCTGGTACAGAAGCCACAATGAGCGCCATACGATTGGCACGGGGTTATACTGGGCGAGAAAAAATCCTCAAATTCACAGGTTGCTATCATGGGCATGTCGATTCATTATTAGTTAAAGCCGGCTCAGGGGTTCTCACCTTAGGCTTACCTAATAGCCCTGGCGTACCTGCCGCTTTGGCAGAAAAAACTTTAACGGTCGACTACAATGACATAGAACAAATTCATCAAGTCTTTGCAGAAATGGGGTCAGAAATTGCGGCTATCATTGTTGAGCCCGTGGCGGGTAATATGAATTGTGTACCGCCCGTGCCAGGTTTTTTAGAAGGCTTGCGCGAAGTCTGTGATAAATATGATAGTGTATTAATTTTTGATGAAGTGATGACCGGATTTCGAGTGGCATTGGGCGGGGCTCAAAGTTATTACAATGTCAAACCTGATCTGACAACACTGGGCAAAGTCATGGGAGGTGGTATGCCAGTTGGCGCATTTGGCGGAAAGCGCGACATTATGCAACAGATTGCGCCATTAGGTGCCGTTTATCAGGCAGGGACTTTGTCAGGAAATCCCGTTGCTATGGCAGCCGGGTTGGCGACGTTGGAGATCATTTCTGAGCCTCACTTTTATGAAGAATTGAGTGCTAAAACTGAGACATTTGTGACAGAACTGTTAGCGCGGGCTAAAGCGGCTGATATTGCTATGAGGGGCGTATCAGTCGGTGGCATGTTTGGTCTCTTTTTTACCACGGCTGAATCTCTCAATAATTTTGAACAAGTCAGTGGCTGTGATGTGGCGCGTTTTAAAAAATTCTTTCATGGCATGTTAGAAAAGGGCATTTATTTGGCACCGTCGGCTTTTGAATCGGGCTTTGTGTCGTCGGCTCACAGCCAAGAGGATATTGAGGCGACTTTGAATGCTGCTGAGGCGGTTTGTCAAAAAATATGAAAAATAAACCCATGACGCGGGGTACCGATGAAGCCTTTTTACAACTGATGACTTTGAGCGGTAGCAGTATTTTAAAACTTCTCGGAGTGCCCCCAAAAAAGGCAGAACGTTACCAATTTCGAGCAGTCAACCTGAAAGAAAAACTCTTTGAACCGGATTTGGAAGGCATTCCCATGCTTGTGAGCCAAGACGAGCCGGTTTTTATTGAATTTCAAGGATATTCAGATCCGTTTATTCGCTATAGGCTGGTGGCAGAAGTGTTCCAAGGATGTGCCCAGCAAAAATATGATGGCGAAGTTATAGCGGGCATTATCTACACCAAATCCGAATATAAAACAGCCGCCTTACCGCTCAAGGCGTTTGGAGAGGTGTCGGAGAGGATGCTCAACAGTTTTAAGGAGATAGTGCTAACCGATTACACCGAGCAAGAATTGTTGGCGGCTGATCCAAAATTAATTGTTTTGGCACCGTTTACACTTTCGACTAAAACAAAAAAGACGACACTGTTTAAAAAAGGTCAGGCTTGGAAAAATCAAATAGCACAATTTTTCCCAAACCAACAACAGCGAGAGATATTGGACATTTTGGGTCTATTCGTACTCAATCGTTTTCGGGAGTGTAGTTATAAAGAGGTGATGGCTATGTTGAATTTTGATCTAATGGACACGCTCGCGGGGCGGCAGGTTTATGATATGGGGCACGATAAGGGACTCCAAAAAGGTTTGCTCAATGCGGAACAGGAGATGATCATTGAAGCCCTAAAAGAGCGATTTGGTGCCGTGTCCGCCAAGGTGAGTGATCAGATTCACGCCCTTGATCAGCAAGAAGAGTTAAAAGAACTTTTCAGACAGGCTTTGCGGTGTCCTGATTTGAACAGTTTTAGGAAAATGCTATAAAAACAGGCACCCTTCAATTATCTCGACAAAATAACAGTTTGTTGTTTCGGGAATGGAGCGGAGCGGATTTCCCGAAACAGTTGGGGCGACTGAGTTTCGGGAAATCGCTCCGCTCATTCCCGAAACAACTAACTAAATTTAGCACACTAAACTGTAAACTACTTTTGAAGGGTGCCTAAAAACACACTGTACGCTGAAGTGAGAGCGATTCGTTTATTTATTAACGCGATGTGCAACTTCGTATATCGCGTTTATTATTAATTCGTTATATTTTTAACACTCATAAAATGATGGATATTGCTGAGATCCAAACCTTAATCAATCAAGATATACAAGCCGTCAACGCATTGATTCAGAAACGTTTACAATCTGAAGTCGTATTAGTCAATCAGATTGGACACTATATTATCAATAGCGGCGGAAAACGCTTACGCCCGATGTTATTACTATTAAGTGCCCGTGCCTTTGGCTATCAAGGAACACATCATATTAATTTAGCTGCCATTGTGGAATTTATTCACACGGCAACCTTGCTACATGATGATGTCGTTGACGTATCAGAATTGCGACGTGGGCAACAAACGGCAAATAGTGTCTGGGGTAATGAAGCCAGTGTGCTAGTGGGAGATTTTCTATATTCGCGCTCATTTCAAATGATGGTTGAAATCAAAAATATGCGAGTCATGGAAATTCTTTCTAACGCAACAAATATTATTGCAGAAGGAGAAGTATTACAACTATTAAATTGTCACGAACCCGATACCACTGAATCTGATTATTTACAAGTCATACGATCAAAAACGGCCAAATTATTTGAAGCCGCAGCGCAATTAGGGGCGGTTATCAGCGAACAAGCAGACGAACAAGCCATGGCGATGTATGGGGCGCACATCGGTACCGCATTTCAATTGATTGATGATGTATTGGACTACAGTGCAACGAGTGAAGAAATAGGTAAAAATATTGGAGATGATCTAGCAGAAGGCAAACCGACTTTACCACTGATTTATGCACTGAAGCATGGAACAGCGGCACAACAAGCCATATTACGTGAAGCGATTACGCAAGGCGGAAAAACAAATATCACAGAAGTGATCACCGCTATTAATTCGACAGAAGCAATAGAATACACAGCCATGCTAGCTCGTCAAGAGGCAGAAAAGGCCATTCAAGCTTTGGCAGGAATATCCAGATCGCCTTATACAGACGCGCTACATGCACTGGCAAATTTTGCCGTCAATCGCAAATATTAAATTAAATTAAATTAAAAATCCTATTTCTTTAAGAAATAGGATTTTTTTTTATGATTCAGAAAAAAAAACAAGCGGGATTATGGTAATTATTGATATTGCCTAAAAAAACCATGAAACTAAGTCATATCACAATTGACCGTCCTAGTCGGCGCCACAATGCCATTAAGTTAAGGAAAATCCATACATGTAGGGTGGATTAAGCGGAGCGTATCCACCTGATTAATATATAAGTTTTGGGGGAGGAGCTATCGCTTAATCCACCCTACATGAGCTTAACTTAATGGCATTGAGTCGGCGCCAACGCGGCGGGTAAAACGACCATTCTTGATGCCATTGCAGTGGGTTGTTTTTCATCTGCACAATAGCGGCGATGTTGTAGTAATCCACCCATTTGATTTAAAGGTAAAATAATGCCATATTATTCATTAGAAACAATCCATGAAGTCGCTAAAGATGAAAACAAAATTTTTTTGTCTCGTCTTGCACAAAGAGATGCTTCAAATCTTGGTTATACTAAAAAAGATATTGCAGCATGTCTTAAAGAGTTGAATAACTCAAATTTTATTAATACGCAAAAATACAATAGAATTGTTATGGATGCGTATAGGATATCTTGCCAAGTTTCATCAGGGAATCGTGATGATATTTACATCAAATTAAAATTAACCTCCGAGTATAAAGTCGTTATTTCGCTAGGTTCTTTTCATCTTTCCAGATAGCTTCAATAAAAGGGGATTAATTATGAATCCAGAAAGAACAATATGTCCTATGTGTGAATCGGCTGATTTAATTCAAAAAAAAGTCGTCGAACACTACTGCTACAAAGGACATGATTTTTCATTAGAAGACATTGAATATGCTGAATGTCCCAAATGTCATTCAGAAGTTGTCATGCCTGAACAAAGTACACGCAACGAAGTTCGCATCTGTGATGAGCATAGAAAAATAGATGGGCTTCTCACTCGTGCTGAGATTAGCGAATTAAGAGAACGGTTAAAGATTACTCAAAACCAAGCCGCGCAAATATTTGGTGAACGTGTCAATGCGTTTTCAAAATACGAAACTGGAGAAGCCACCCAAAATCAGGCAATGGATAAACTGATGAAACTGGCTTTGAATGTGCCTCAGTGTTTTGAAGAACTTCGTCAAATGGCGAATGTTCAAGTCAGTGTTTAGTGCAATATCGCTCAAATTTCCTGACTTGTTGGAGTTCAAACTTTAGTTTGAATTATAATGCCCATTCGTAGTACCAATGCCATTAAGTTAAGCAAAATCCCATACATGTAGGGTGGATATCGCTCCGCGTATCCACCCTACAGGCCAGCTTAACTTAATGGCATTGGTTCGTCGTACACAAATTTCGGAGTCCAAGATTTATCTTGGACGAATTAAAAAAAATCCTATTTCTTTAAGAACCAAAATCGACACATCATTTGGCGTGGATTGCCTTATACTGAGTCTAGCCCCGCGAGTTAGAAATTTCAAAGGCTCTCTGGCTCTCCAGAGAGACGGTTTTTTTTTGAGTTAGGAGTCCAAGATAAATTTTGGGCTCCAGCAAATCTACCCTGTCACATCTTACTACCCCTAATGGGAGACTGAAACTTTAACCCGAGTAACCATCATGCACTTAACATCACTCTTACTACCCCTAATGGGAGACTGAAACTTAAGTTTTTTCTTTTTAAGTAGTAGTGTTTTTGCACTTACTACCCCTAATGGGAGACTGAAACAAATTAATCAATCAGTTTTTGAATCCAACTTTGATGCTTACTACCCCTAATGGGAGACTGAAACCAGGTATTGGTAACAATGGAACTGGATAACAAACGCCTTACTACCCCTAATGGGAGACTGAAACGGCCCTACTGTCACGAATATAGTCGATTTCTTAGGCCTTACTACCCCTAATGGGAGACTGAAACCAAAATCTTGTTACGGCATTAAAACATGTTAGCGCATCTTACTACCCCTAATGGGAGACTGAAACCAGGTGAGTGGGCAAACGCAGGCGAAGTCATTTGGAACTTACTACCCCTAATGGGAGACTGAAACTTGCAGCAATAAATGCAAGAATAGATGTAGTTGAAGCCTTACTACCCCTAATGGGAGACTGAAACTGGCATCGCCGGAGCTTTTGGCAAAGCCGGAGCTATTCTTACTACCCCTAATGGGAGACTGAAACCTTTGCATGCGCTCTAAGTGTATGCAAAGTGAAGCCCTTACTACCCCTAATGGGAGACTGAAACCCTTTAAATCGTTGGTTGTTTCGTCTATGCTTTTTTCCTTACTACCCCTAATGGGAGACTGAAACGCATCATCATAAAAAATTTAAAAAATCTCCCTCCTTTTCTTACTACCCCTAATGGGAGACTGAAACTCAAACTATTTGGGCACTTTTGCTGGCTTCATGGTCTTACTACCCCTAATGGGAGACTGAAACTATGAAATAATACATTGGTGTAATGTACAGCCAATTTCTTACTACCCCTAATGGGAGACTGAAACAATTAAAAAAGAAGCTGATTTTCGCATTTTCTTTTTTCTTACTACCCCTAATGGGAGACTGAAACATTACTGAGGAATGGCAAATATATAAAAGGGAGTGTCTTACTACCCCTAATGGGAGACTGAAACTGATCAGGATTGCTACGAATATTGCAGTGGTGATGATCTTACTACCCCTAATGGGAGACTGAAACTCAGACACAAGCATAGCTATGCTAAAATCCTTTGCGCTTACTACCCCTAATGGGAGACTGAAACGGTGCTTAGGCCCGACTAGCGTCTTAAAAATCGCAGCTTACTACCCCTAATGGGAGACTGAAACAAAACTCGATAAGAGCATTTCGGATGGGCGCGGATAAGCTTACTACCCCTAATGGGAGACTGAAACAGATTCAACGGAAATAGATGGGTAGTAACAAATGGTCTTACTACCCCTAATGGGAGACTGAAACTCGCTCCGCTGCCGCATCAATTCCGCCTTTTTTGAACTCTTACTACCCCTAATGGGAGACTGAAACAAATAATTCTGCAAAATCGCGCGAAAATATATTTTTTCTTACTACCCCTAATGGGAGACTGAAACCCTCCATTTCATGCGATAATACACGATTTATAGGTAATTAAAATTTTCAAAAACGTATTCAAATCTACCAAAAATCATGTTTAAACTCACTTTAAAATACTTCGCACCCCTAGCTTTTTTCGCTCACTGGGGAGCGAAGTATGCCATTATAATACTCCACTCCCTTGGTGACTGTCATCCTTTTTTGATATGCCATTTTCCAACAATTCAACATCAATATTATGCCTATTTTTTGTTGAAACAAAAGCAAGTTTGTCATTATCTTCAAGTACTCTCTTGATTTCAAATCGCATCTTTTTGTAAAGTGTCTCGGTTAAATCTCCAGAAAATACACTGTTTTGCATCCAATTCAAATATCTTGATAACAATTTTCGATAAAGCTCTGTACGCTTTGCCGGTACATCGTAAAAAACGACCACAAACATCATTTACACCTTATGTATATATGGAACATAGGTTTCCATTTCAAGTACATGCGCTTGAATACGAAAACATTCTCGGAGTATCAAAGCACGATAACCACGCAAATCTCCAATCTCTTCCTTGTCCATCTTTTCCCGAAAAGCGTCCACTACTTTACGTTTTCCCGATTCAGTCAATAGGCACATCCCCTCCGTTTCATTAAAATCACTCTCTCCAAACATCTTGTGATTAACCATATTGAAAATAATTTTGTCGGCCATCACGGGCTTAAAAATTTCCGCTAAATCAAGTGAAAGCGATGCTCGCGCTTGCGTTGGTGCGTGAACAAAACTGAGTGTTAAATCCAGATGCGTTTTCGATAGCTCATTTTTGCACGCGCTATAAACGAGAGCATTGCAAAATGAAATTAATGAGTTAATGCGATCTGTTGGTGGGCGTCTGGTTCTCTTTTTAATTGTCAAGGCAGGATTAATCAATTTCCACGCTGCATAGTAAGTTTGTCGAGACAACCCTTCGCAACCCATCATCTGTTCAACACTTTCTGCCTCCATCAAGTTACCACGATGTTTTTGTATCTCTTCTATCGCCGGTTTTAATCCCGTTTTACTTCGATAAGCATAATAACGTAGGTTGCCGATTATATTCTGGATACCAGCACCCATGATGAGTTTACCCAAAGCTAAGCGTTTTTTCATATCCAAAATGTTTTGCGCTTGCGCTAAATGCACGCTGCCTGAAGCATGAGGATGAGCACTTTCAACCGAGGCTGAAAAATTGCCATAGTAATCCAAAAAAGACAGTCTAACGCCTTGTTTTCCAAGAAAAGAGATTAATTCGCTATTAAATTGCGAAACGCCTGCAACAATGATATTTTTTAAGCTTTCCACTGGAAAATTGCGGGGTTTTCCCTCTTTGGGTGCAATACGAATCGTGTTATCGCGCCGACTCATTTTCGTACCGGCTAGTAAATATAAACCGTTTCCATCAGTAATCTCTATCCTCCGTACTTTCAAACCAGCACAACATGCGGTAAGAACAGTGTTTGCAAATTTTTTTGCTGACTTTTTCAGGTGGTTGTGGCTGAACAATGATCGTTGTTATTTGTTCAAAAGCAGCCAACAAATCAGATTGGGCTTGTCTATCTAATTCGATGCGTTTGGTACGACGCGAGTTTGGATAACGGAGTCTGCCCGTCCAAGTTTGTTGGGTGGCTTGTTGTATTACTAGCATATAAAATAACAATTGTGACATTGTTGCCGTCTCATGAGATTTGCTTTTTTTGATTTCGCTGATTTCACGCTTTTTAAAATCAAGCATATCTGGCGAAATGCCAAAGCCAAAATGATGAGCTGCCACGCCACCGTAAGCCGTTTCATGCAAAAAAATCCCTGATTGCATGTGACGGTTGAGATGGGCGCAGTCAATACGGTGGTAGTGCAGCCATGTCCTTGTTGGACAAAGCACAATATGTTGAAAGAGCAGACCATTGATACCTTGTTGTTCGCACTCTTTTAACAGGGATGACAGTTTGGATTTGTTCATATCGTCTCGCACAATGAATCCATTTCATCATCCCGCGCCAACAATCCGGTCATTTGAATAAACTTCAATGCCTCTTCAAATCCCGGCTCTCTTCCGTATCTGCCTCCTTGAGCTTCTAAGCGATTGAAATATTGCTTTCGTGCATCGTCAATATTTCTCGCTGTTATCTGAATTATTCCACCAAAAGGTGAATATATCTCATAAGAAATAGGACTGGGTTTGTCGCGTAAGTATTTTTCACGCGATTTATTATATATATATACATCATTTTCGCTATCATAAGCATCGGGTGATACCAGTTTTGAGACTACCCAGTCGCGGTTATATTCGCCTTCACAAGAGCCCGCCTCGTTATTTTTAAATCGCACTCGCACGGTGGGAGAAAAGCCGCGCACATCTTGTAATGTACGATCAATTTGCTTTAGCCATTTTTTAAATGGCCGCTTATGATACCATTCATTTTTGGAACAAATATAATGCAAAAAACTCAGCAAACCTAGTACTGATTTATTTTGACTTGATAGGGTTTCTACCGCTGGTTTAGCCGCTCCATAGATGAGACTCGGATGTTGTCGGCTAAGCATTGACCAATAGGCTTTACCTAGTTCTCTTGCCCGTTGTGTATTGATTTTACGCAATGGGTTTAATGCGAGTTCTTGTCGCAACGCGGTGATGGTATAGTTGCCCGATAGTTTGCTCAGTGTTTGAATAAATGATAATTTTTTTCGCTTACTCAGACTGGAGCGACACACTTCTACTCTGCCACAATCTGCGCCACGCGCTACTCGTCCAATGCGTTGTAATAGGGCGGCGGCGTCAATCCCATGCTCAATAATGGCTTGATTAACTTTAAAATTCACGCCCATTTCCACCGCTGATGTGCCAATGATAATTTTATGACGGGGCAATGGTGCTCTACCGCCGTCGAATCCGCTACTGCCCCATGAGTATGCTGTTTGTTTATCTTGTCCGTTGATCAAGATAATTTGGTTAGGCGCATAGCCACAATTATCAAATATACGCGCTAATGCGTTTTCATCGGCGACGAATTTTGCTAATGAGTCGTAAATCAGTAATAAACTACTGTTGTTTAATTGAGGTACCCCTAATTCTTCAACCATTTCTAGCAAGGATTTATCATGGAATGCCACTTCAACGTCACCGTGAATGGGGCGATCATATTCGGTATTTTCAATTTTTTCGTCAAATGAATCAATAAATCCGTCTGGTAAATCTCCGGCTTTTATAAAGTCGGAAAATAAATTGCTATGGGTGGCAGAGAGTAAACTGAGTTTAGGGGCATCTTTTGAATTTGCGATGAGCATTATCATAAAATGCACGAGTCCAAAAGCCCGTTCATTCAAGGTATGGGCTTCATCAAAAACCAAATGCTTAATTTTCCATAATAAATCTCTAACACCCGTATCGACATTTTTTAAGCCGGGTTTACCTAACACTAGATTAGCCAAGGCTTCTAAGGTGGCGATAATTATTCCACCTTTAGCTGCCATGTCTTCAAGATGCCTTTTCCGCTCCCGCCACGGTTCTTCACCTTGTTTTATCCATTCAAGCGTGGTGGTAAAATCCCAGATTTCCACTCGCGGTAATTTTACCTTTTCAATGGCGGTTTTTTTAATATCTTTCGCCAATGCTTGTGTGGGTACGACGAAAAAAACTAATTCCGTTTTAGCCAATTCTAAAAAAGCATAAGTTTTACCGGCGCCTGTGGGCGAGCCACAGATGCGAATTGGTGATTGGCTCTGAATCAGTTTGTTTTGAGCGTAGGAAAATGTCTCTCGCTCATATTTTATGCCGTGTGATTGAATTGTAAACATTTTTTATTTTATCCCTTTTGTCTGAATCAGGACGGTGGGTTTCGCTCCGCTCTACCCACCCTACAGACCAATGCCATATCGTGTCGGGCAACCATAAAGGATTGCCCCTACATAAAATGCGGTCCTTTGTAGGGGCAATCCTTTATGGTTGCCCTTAGCCATGTAGGGTGGGCAAACGGGTGGCATTAATTTTATTTATTTCTTGAACTTTCTAACCCGTTTGCCCACCTACCTGGCTAAATTATTTTATGCACGTTCCTAAGCATGACTTTGTTGAGCTGTTACCACATTAAACCGAACGCCCAAAGCCGCAATCATTTGGCGCACTGTTTCAAAACGTGGTTGTGCTCCAGGCTTTAGCTCTTTGTATAAATTGTCCGTAATTTTCCCTCGTGCCTTTGCGACGTCACGTATTGCAACCAAGAATGCCTCTGGATCAGGATTTTCTAATGCTGCCGCCAGATATTCTGCGATAGTGTCTTCACTATCCAGATAATTGCTGGCATCGAATGGAGCACATGCTAGCGGATTACTTTTGTTCATCTTTCATTCCTCTTTCTTTAGTAAGCCTACCATTTTTTTAGCCTTGGCAATATCGCGTTGTTGCCCGCTTTTTGTCCCTCCACACAGTAATATGTAAACGTGGGAAAACTGGTAGCACGATATTAAATCGGGGCCTCAAATTTTCCACCCCCACCATTTTCTTTTTTCCACGATCTGCGTTGGAAATATATACTATATCATGACATTCCAACCTTCAATTACATTTTATCAACAAATAGCAACAAAATTAGGTTGTTTCGGGAATGGAGCGTAGCGGATTTCCCGAAACCTATATGTTGTTTCGGGAATGGAGCGTAGCGGATTTCCCGAAACGAAGTAAGCGAAGCTAAACGAAGTCAGCGAAGCTAAACCAAACTTACCACAACCCTAATTCTTCCGTTGCTTCATTCTGCGACAAGGCTTGACTGACACGAATAGTATCAATAATCCGATAAGCCTCTTTTAGATCGCGTCCAAACAATTTTGCCGTCGCCGTGTTTAATCTCACCGTCTTAACTGGCTTCTGATGCAACGAAATTTCTAACATGCCTTGTTTGGCGACGCCAACGCGCAGGATAATTTTTTTTGTTTTCAAACTCTTAAACGGATCAGGTCCCAATAAGATACCTTCATAAGTCGCGCCTTCTGCCACTTCATGTACAAAAAATGTGCTTTTAAAGTTGCCAGAGCCCATGTTTTTTTGCATGTTTTCGTGATAGCCGCCTTCTCTGGCGACATCAATGGTATGGCGTACTGGTGGTAGCATACTATTCGTTGTTCCCATCAATAGTGAGGCTCGCCAAGGTATTTTTTTTAAATCGGCTTTATAGTCAGGTTGGGCACGTAATACCGGTGGAGTTCCTAATAGTGCCGCTCGAAGTGCAAACATAAACGCCGTGTCTGTTATCACATTGGGATGGGTTGCACTGCCATCTCTTGCGTAAAGCCCATGATAATAAAAGGGGGTTAGCACGCGAGCCGTTATGCCAAGAGTCATGCCTCACCTCGTTTTCTTGGTATCTTGCTTAAACCACGCATCAAATAAATCTCGCATTTCTACCGCCGCTTTTTCGTAGTCATTTTTCAAATCAGGATTAACGGGTTCTGACTCAAAATCAGCGATCAGGTTTTGTACATGCGCGTTTAGCACTTTGACATCAATATGATGGGGATAAGCGCCCTGCATCAATTGGGCTATTTGCTTAACCAATTCTGCGGCGGTGCCATCAGATTTTAGTTTTTCAAGCAACTGACTGGGGGCATTGAGACTGCGTTCTATTTTGCCCCAATAAACACCCGCTAAATGCGTTTTCAAATTAGTGCCAGTCGTGGCGGTTGCGCCACCGTAGCTGCCAGCTAAGCCGATTGAGAGCAATAAGTGATTGAATGATTCTTTGGTGATGCGATGTCCAAGCATGACGAGGGTTTGTATAAACAATGCACCGGGGCGCACTGAGCGGGTGGTGAAAATATTAGAGCTGGTTTTCTGGTTTTCGGGATCATAACTGACATATTCTTCAGAAATCCCGCCTTGCCGGAATACATCATCTATGAGTAAATCGTATGGTTGAACGGAAATGGCATCGCTGTATAAGACGGCGGCATGGACGGGATAAATGCTTTTTTTGCTTTTGCCACCGATTGCCGAGTCTCCAAAGACAAAGGTATTCAAATCAAATACGTCGCTGGGTTTGTTTTTGACATAAGCTTTGTTAGCCGCAGCGCGTCCACCTAGTCCAAAAGTCCGCAAAATTTGGCTACCCCGTCGTTTTTCTACGCCTTTGGTTTTGGGGGCAATCATCCGCACTCGCAGTTCATTGGCTAATTCAATATCGGTAATCATGTCTGCGTCGTTGTTACGAATAATCAGCGGGGCAATGGCTTCCCTAATGACGGGGATGACAATACATTGCGCTTGGGGTAGCACTGGAATTTCAAACGGTTTCTCGGTGATGTCGTAAGTCGTTTTGACTTTGGTGCGTAATTCAGAAAAAAGTGTATTCATTATAATAAGGACTCCTGTACAGTTGCGGTTTTTTCAATATCAATATCTTTATTTTTCCGGGTGTGTGCCAGACTTTTTTCCATAAACAGGTGACTGTAGGCGGCGCGTAGAAAACGACGAAAGCGGGCATCAAGGCGATGTTCTTTTTCGCACAAGTTCACAAATTCAAAGACGGCTTGTGCAAATTTATGATAACGTTCTGAAAAAGTGCCACCGTCTCCATTTTTCGCGTGTCTGCTACGCCCACTGTCAAACCGCTTTTCCAATTCTCCTGCCATGCCGGCAATCTTTGTCGTGGCATCAACGGGATAGCGTTTGCTGGTATCAAATTGTTCTAGGACAATATCCAAACAAAAGGTTTTGTCACTGTTACCGGCATCGGCGCCCGGATAACGTTGGATTTGTGCCGCTAGATAGGCAATATTTTCAAGTGTTAAGCTATGTTTCTCCATTGGATATTCCTTTTTGGCTAATTCAATCTGTTGTGTGTTCTTTTTATCTGAAATCTGTTGAAACCAAGCCACCGCCCACCACCCAAAACGGGGCATGGCTGTTAATACGTCGTGACCATAATTGGTCCTCAGGATGTTTTTAAAGAGTTCCAATCGCTTAACCAGTTGAGGTAAGTGATTTCGTCGTATTCCGCCTTGGGGAACGGCTAAGAGTTTGCGTATTAACGGTGGCGTTTGTTCAAATAAAAAGCTGGCTTTGCAATCGCGTTGCGAAGAGATAAAGATATGAACGGGGTTGCCGCTATGTAATGCAAAAACCGCCCAACGGTGCATGGCATCCACCGCGCTATCAAATCCGGGATCAATACTTTCTAAGATAAACGGAAAATTTTGACTGACATCAAGATTCCAAGGTAAAACTCTTTGCCATCCTTTGCTACTCATGGCATTAAATGAGTTAATGATGTTTTCATCAGGCTCATACTTTTCTGTGACACTGGTATCAAGTGGTTTGATCAAACCCCTCAGCGGCGTTGCTACAATGAGCGGCTCGGCTTTCAATTTGGGTTGAATCTGACATAGTAGGGCTTGTTGCTTAACACACGCTGGACAGATATAATTTTTTCCAAATGACGAAAAAACATTTTTTTGATGCCCAATGCGATTGTTAAAAGCCGATGCCTTAATGCCAGCTAATTTCATTTCGCTGGTTTTAATCTGATTAGCAGTCGGATAACCACACAATAAACAAGTCCCACCCTTGGCAGCAGGGGCATAACTCGTTTGTGAGTTTTCTGTTTCATTGCTTAAACCACATTGTGCTTTGAGTTGTTCAATAATGGCTTGGGTGCCTTCATCTTTATCTATACTTGGGGGGAAATCACCATAAATAGTCTCGATGAGCTTTATCAAATCGTCTTCATCTTCGATAGACATAGCGGCTTGCATAGCGAGTAAAGTTTGGCGAGTGTCTTTTTTAAAATCCGCCCAATTTTGTAGTGAGGCATCCCAGTTGATTAAATTTTGTACTCGTTGCTCAAAAATTTGGCCTTTCGCGTTCGCACGTAAAGCCGTCGCCACTATCAAGGCATACTTGTATTCATCAGACGGTGAACTATTTTCTGGTGTCACCGTTGATAACAATTTACCAACGTCTGCCTTATCAAGCAGTGATAAATCGCCAACTTCACCCACCCAACTTTTAATGTAATTAGACACCTCATCCCAATCGTCAACATGGACGACCAATAATTTAGGACCATTATTTTCTCGCTCAGCCGCTTTTTTTAAATCCTCAGCATTGTGAACATGAAACAAAGAAATTTCACCATTAGTCGGATTACGCTTCATCTCAGGCTGTTTAAAAGCGATTTTATATTCGAGTGCCTGAAAAACATTTGTTAAATCATAATTTTCAGGCACACTGATATAAAACTGTTGTCCATCCAATAAACAGACTAAGGGAAAAATTTGTTTAGAATAGAAATCTTTAATAAAATTGTATTGCAGCTCATGCAACACGACGGGGCTATGACGAAAAGTGAGTAATTTCAAGCGATCCGCCGGCACCGCAAAAGAATCAGTCAATTCGGGCAAATATTTTTGATTGTAATCCTCAATCATTGCCTCAAGTCCTTTTCGACTAGCGATAGAAGCGATTTTGTCCCCTATTTTTAGCATTCCAATCAATTTTTGATGAGTCAAAGAAGGTCTTAAACCAGTAAACAAAGCATTACCTTCACCTCGTTTTTCCATCGCTGAAACCAGTGTAAAACTCGTTTCTACATCTAAAGATGCCCACTTTTCTACTTCAAGGAGATCATGTAGCTGCTCAAGTTGATCACGTTTAGGGCTACTGGAATGTTCGGCACCCCAGTACTTATCGGCATCATGTAAAAAAGCAAGAGCAACTATTTGTTTTAACAATAATTCCGCTATTTTATCCTCATCGGGTTTAAGCATTTCACCGGCTGGATGTGGAATCCGCTCATTTTGCCAAGCGTAGAAAAAAGCCATCACAGCAATAACGGTGACATCCATACAATGTCGATACAAAGAGACATCATAATAATTGATATATTGTGTATCGCCGCCTTTACCAGAACGTGTTAGCCAAGGAGAAAATTCCGGCGGTTTTTTATTCCAAGCAGCTTGAGCCTGTTGATCGAGACTCTCACGTAATGGCTCAAACGCCCTGACAAATAATCCATCACTGTCTAAATATTTATTCAAATCTAAAGTCATTCTTGCATCTCCAAACAACCAAAACCGCGTGCCGTGCTACGCCCTAAGCCTGAATACCAAGCATCTCGTAAATCTTCCGCAGCACCGGTGAGGATAAAGGGAATATTTAAGCCTTTTATAATTAATTGTTGACCATTTGAACGAGTTTTAATCGCCATGCCCGCATCCATTTTGCCAGCGCATGAGCGCACATAAAGGCTATCTGGTATCAGACTTAAATCAAATTGACGACCAAAACGGGCTTGCATGGTGCGATTTAAAAGTTGATTTAATTTGTCTCCGGTTTGTAAATAACTGTTGTAATTGTTTTGTTTGTCATGTCGCTCAGTGACTCGTATTGGAGAAATACAATAAAAACTAGCAGCCTCAGTCTCTATCCAAGGTGGGGCAGCATATAGCGTTGCCATGCGTAAATCTAAACAAGCACCCTCGACTTGATTTGGCTCTCGTAAATCTTTTGCTTGGATTTGCGCGATGATTTGTGCCAATTCAGGATGACTGCTGCCCACGACGACTCGTTGGACTAAATGGAGCCATTGTTTTGAATTTTTTGAAGCTTGGTTTAACGGTTTGGAGACAACGCCAAATCCCCAGCGAGCGGGCATATTGTCTTGGGGTTGATAGCCGTATTTTTTCATTGCTGCTGTCAATAGGTTAGCGACACTATCACGATCACGGATGATCGCTGTGCGACGATGCCTTGGTAAATCAATGTATAACTTTATCGACATAGGTTTTTTTATTCTCTCTTTAAGACGGCAGATAGGATCAATGCCATTAAATTAAGGGCAACCATAAAGGATTGCCCCTACATCATACCGTTGTAGGGGCAATCCCTTGTGGTTGCCCTTAATCCCTTGTGGTTGCCCTTAATCCCTTGTGGTTGCCCGACACGATATGGCATTGGCACATAGGATACCTATTGAATTTTAAAAAGTCAATACGATATAAGAAAAATATATTTCTTATTTTTAGTTAGGTAAAAAAATGTTAATTAGAAATGACCCACAATCACCGTTTGATACACCTTGCACACAACGACTCATCGCACTAGAAAACGTATTAAGACAGCATTCTGATAGCAGCATTACGATTAGCCAATATCAAAAAGTGCTAGAACAAGCCGCTATAAACGTACCAACGACAAGGACTTTGCAAGAAGATTTGCGCCGTTATGGACGCTACTGTGATGATGTGGTGTATGGAGATAATGCGAAAAAGTTAAGACTTGATCCTGATGCGACTAGGGATGCCGTGATTTGGTTATTGGGCGTACCTTGGTTAGAATCGCCCTTACGCCCACGTCTATCGTCAGCTTGTGTACGCTGTTTGTTGTTAGCAAAAGAATTGAAGGCAGAAGTTGCCATCAACTATAGTGCATTACGCAAAGAGGGAAAGCCTTGGGTACCGCAAGAAATTGTGGGGATTCCTATTCGTCCAATACCGGGGGCGGATGCTGGCTATTTTCAGTTGCATATTGCTGCCAGTGATCCGAGGAAGATTATTAATCTGTCGAGAATTCAAAGATTTGTCAGTTTTACGGGGCAAGCGACTGATGGCTATGTTGCGCTTACACCAGAGCCGCAATTTGTTTTCACTTTGGAAATATCAGAGCCCTCTCTATTAAATAGATTAGTGGCTCAGTTTGCAGGACTAAAAAAGGAGAATAAAAATCGTGCAGTGATGCACGTAGAAAAGTCTTTACGGAGAATGACAATAGATATGCTTAAAAGCCACCTACAACGCACGAAAAGCGATAAGCGTCAGGTGCAAGCGACTACACTGAAAATAAACGATAATGTTTCTATTCAGATTGAGCAAGTGTAGAGTGCGTCCCACGCACCAATCTCCTTGGAACATGATATAAGGTGCGTAGGACACACCCTACACTTGCTTAGTCGTTAGAAGTCCAAGATTTATCTTGGCGATTTGTTACCATAATCACGCTCAGGGCAACCACTAGGGTGTTGCCCCTACAGAGGGATTTTCAATCACACTCCTCAACCACCTCCGCCTTATCACCCACAAACACAATCACCCAACTCTTGAGATGTTCCAATTCTTTCACCTCATCAAAGTCGAGATAACCTTTAATCTGATTTTTCGCCTCCTTGCGTTTTTGTTCCAATTTGTTGCGCTCAGATTTTTTCAAATATTTAAGCTCAAATAAAAACTGATAATTCTGAAAAAACGGCGGGCGATAAAGGAACATAATATCAGGATATTTTTGCTCAATCTCTGGCTCGCTTTTGATAAAATACAAATTGGACAAACTAGCAAAGCCTACAAATAACGCTTTAATGTATTTTTCATCAAACGACATAAAATCACGATTCGATAAAGTCTCTAACGCCTTTTCAATCAAACTGACAAAAGGAGCCACTTTATTGTATTGCGCCATCTCTTTCAGTTTCTTGCGGACATCAACCGTCTCAAATTCTAATTGATATCGTTCCTTATTGGCAGCGATAAAAAATTCCCAATATAATCCTTTAATCACATAATTAGGAACATAAAATTTAAATAAGGAAATATCTGCCTCTTTAATCGTTACAAATCCCAAATAAAATAACAGACTAATAAAATCATCGTCAGTGAATTCCTTTTCAAAACTAAATTGTTTTGTCAGTAAACCTTCAACCACGCCGGTTTCAATCAGTTCCTCAAGAATGATATTATTGCGTTCGATTGTTCCTAAATTAAACAAACGGCGAATTTTTCCATAATCACTGGCGATATTGGTGTCAATGAGAGTATCAGGATATTCATTGTCATAAGCAAATTCCTTCAAAAAATAGAGAACCATATCAGGATTATATAAATGGGTTGCCACCGTTTCAGAAAAAAGGTAGCCATCGTACCATTTTCTCAAATTATTTAACATTTGCTTATTTTCTTTTTTATTCAATTTATGCGCGATGACTGATTGTAGTTGTTTTACCTCAGTCTCCGTAAATCCCATCATTTCGTGATAATAATGGTGAGTTGATAAATTGGCGGCAATATTAAATCCACTTGTCAAACTATCCAAGGTAATCGGTGTTATACCCGTTGCAAAAAAACGATCAACAATGCCAGTGGCTGTGGCTTCTTTGATGGTTTCATAAAATTTTCTAACGAAGCCGTTGCGACTGTCAGAAAAATGATCAAAATTAAATGCTAAAATTGAACGTCCCGTTACTTCGTTTCATTGGCAAAATGATCGTATTCGTCAATCAGGATATAAATATTATTGTCTTCATATTTGCCAAACAGAGCCTTTAAAACTTCGTGAGGTGAATTATTTGACAAAATTTCTTTTTCGAGCACCTGGCTTGTATAAGTTTTCAAAAATCTACTGACACCCTCTCGTACATTACTTAAAAAACCTTCAAAGGTAGTTTGAGTGGTACTGGTGTCAATCCGACTGAATTCAAAGTATAAAACGGCAAAACTATTGGCTTTTGGTGTCGGATTTTTACCAATGTAATATTTGCCAAACAATTCAGAAAATTGATCAGCAAATTCTAAGCCATAGTAGTATCGGAGCATGGATACAAACAAGCTTTTGCCAAATCGCCTTGGGCGTAAAAAAAAGACATAAGGCTCGTTGGCAAATTCTAGTTTTTCTATGTAAGAGGTTCTATCTACATAGTAGTTATTTTCGGTGATCAGTTTTTTAAAGTTACTGATTCCGTAGGGTAGTTTTATAGACATAGGTTAAAATTATAACATTTCGCTGTACTCATATTAAAAATATTTTTAGCAAGCGTAGCAAGCGTAGGGTGCGTCCTACGCACCTTTTTGTCGGTATAGCAAGTGTAGGGTGCGTCCCACGCACCAATCTCCTTTCCACATGACATAAGGTGCGTAGGACGCACCCTACGCTTGCTTATAACATCATAGATTTACTTGGTCTAGTTGCACCACAAAAAACCTCTGAAACTGAGATAATGCAAATGCTGCAAAAAATCCTGAGTATTTTGGAAACGCAGGGCATTGAACCGGAAAAGGATTTGTTAGATCATATTAATGAGGTGGTGAAACTAAATCCGGGGATGTTTGGAATGTCAATTGATGTGAATGCGCTAGTAAAGAAATTGTTGAGAAAATGAGCATTGCTCCTCCCTATCAGTACACTCAATGCCACCTTCGTTAAGGGCAACCACCCCAGGAGTTGCCCCTACAGAGGACCGCATTTTATGTAGGGGCAATCCTTTATGGTTGCCCTTAACGAAGGTGGCATTGATCAGTACACTCCGCACCGGTATCCCAGCTACCCGTATCACTGGCTAAGGAAGTGGCACCATGAACAAGAGCATCGCATTACTAATCCACCCATTTGATTTAAAGGTAAAATAATGCCATATTATTCATTAGAAACAATCCATGAAGTCGCTAAAGATGAAAAATTAACCTCCGAGTATAAAGTCGTTATTTCGGTGGGTTCTTTTCATCTTTCCAGATAGCTTCAATAAAAGGGGATTAATTATGAATCCAGAAAGAACAATATGTCCTAT
>JSZA02000121.1 GCA_000785145.2 Candidatus Thiomargarita nelsonii | reverse complement strand
ATCCCTGCTTAAATATAATCCCTGTAGTTATTTGTTTTTTGTGTCAAGGGGCGAGAGCCAAGGAGAGCCAAGGATTTAATCCGTTGAGTCCCCGAATCCGTTGTACTAGACTTTAGAGCCGTTGTACTAGACATAAATAATAACTACAAGGATTGTATTTAAGAAAGGATAAGTCAAAATCAAAACCAACCCATTGCTTTGTTGTTTGATTCGTTGTTTACCATTCGTTGTACTCACCGAGAAAATTTTTGGCTTGAGTTTTTTTTGGTTTTGACAAATCACTGCTTAAATATAATCCCTGTAGTTATTTTTTTTGGTTTTGACAAATCACTGCTTAAATATAATCCCTGTAGTTATTTGTTTTGGTTTTGACAAATCCCTGCTTAAATATAATCCCTGTAGTTATTTGTTTTTTGTGTCAAGGGGCGAGAGCCAAGGAGAGCCAAGGATTTAATCCGTTGAGTCCCCGAATCCGTTGTACTAGACTTTAAACCTTGAGTTTCGGGAAACGAAGATCGCTGCGCTAAATCCGCTCCGCGCAATGAGCGAAACAACTGAATTAATCCGTTGTACTAGATGCTTTGATTTTCGGAGTCCAAGATTTATCTTGGAGGAAATTATGTTATACCGATTTTGCAAAAAATTTTTTATTCTACTACCCTTACTATTGTTGGGGCATACCGATACTGCCAACAACAAACTCATTGTCGTCCAAGAAACAAGGGGCGATTATATCATTAAAGACATACAAACCTTAGATCAAGATGCCACCGTTTATTTGAATCAAGCCTGTTCATCACAAAGACTAATTGCTCCAGAAATTCATCAAGAGATCGACGCTGCATTTAATGAAAAATTTTTTTCGCCTTGGCAGCCCGATAAACGTCCGCTTTCTAAGGAGCAATATTCATGGATATTTCGCTATCTTCAAAATTTAGGCTTTGGCGAAAATAAAAGGCGGCACTCAAAAGAATGGATTAATAATTTGATGAAGGATGCCCAAAGCTATCCTAATGCCAATCAACGCGCCATAACGATAACAAATACGAATTTAAGACTATTGCCAACCAATAAGCCATATTTTAAAACCGAAAACGCTTATCCATTTGATAGATTACAAAATTCCGTCATTTGGGCAAACACACCCGTTTTTATTTCCCATGTCTCTATTGACAAATCATGGGTGTTAGTCGAATCTGCGTTTGCAAACGGTTGGATTCAGGTACGGGATATTGCTTTGGTTGATAGTGATTTCATCAAGGCTTGGAAAACTAACAAATATGTCGCTCTCACAAAAGATAAGGTGGCTTTCTATGATGAAAATGACTTATTTAGATTTAAAACACATATTGGTGCGATTTTTCCTTACCTTGGAGAAAGCGAGACTCATTATGAAATTTTAATCGCTATTGCCGACAAAAACCGCAAGGCTTTGATAGAAAAAACTAAAATTTCAAGAGCCGTTGCCGTTCTTAAACCGAAAGAAATTTTATCCAGTCATATAGCGATTATCATCAATCAAATGTTAAATCAAGCTTACGGTTGGGGCGGGATGTACGAAAATCGAGATTGTTCATCAACGCTAAAAGATTTATTTACGCCCTTTGGACTTTG
The DNA here is from genome assembly GCA_000785145.2 of Candidatus Thiomargarita nelsonii. Taxonomy (GTDB): domain Bacteria; phylum Pseudomonadota; class Gammaproteobacteria; order Beggiatoales; family Beggiatoaceae; genus Thiomargarita; species Thiomargarita nelsonii_B. Next base: position 723 of record JSZA02000121.1, on the reverse strand, counting down.
GTTGCCCAGAAATTCTACAGCCCAAGCCCAGGTTGGAGAATTTATCGATTTGGGAGACTTAACGCTTGAAGAAAAAGAAAAAATGATAATCGAAAAGGGAATTCCCTTTTTGACGTTGCTCTGGAAAAAGGGACATATTATATTGTATATAGGCAACCAGAATGGAAAAGCTTTTATGTTTCATAATTTTTGGAGCATAAGGAAAAATTTGATTGTGGGACATTCTGCGATTACCAGCTTGCAACCCGGCGCTGAACTGGGAGATAGTAATTATCTTAATAAGATTATAGGGATGGCTATTTTGATTCCCAGTGATAAACTACACTTATGTCAATAAGTTATTTAGGAGTCCAAGATTTATCTTGGACGTCCAAAATAAATTTTGGACTCCTTAATGCTATAAACATTATATAAGCACTATAAGTATTCTGAGCGTTTTATAAGTCGCGCTATTTTAGTTATCTTATTGAAAATATTATTTTTTTATACTTGGCACACTTATTGCATTAATGGCGCCAGCACTTGCTCGCCCAGGTGGAAGAGTTTCCTCTGGGAATGGTGGAGGTTGGCTCGGGGTATTGCCGTTTTTGATTTATATTGTTGTCTATATTTTTACCTTGCCATACGCATCAATGCCACCAACGCCCCAGGGCAACCATAAAGGATTGCCCCTACATGGACCGTGATTTCTCGTAGGGGCGGGTGTAGGGGCAATCCCTTGTG